>NZ_JBEZIR010000048.1:0-56187 GCF_040651175.1 Kitasatospora sp. NPDC048540 | reverse complement strand
CGGTTCCGGTCCAGTGCCCAGTGGCGGGAGATGCCTGACGAATTCGGCCCCTGGTCCACGGTCTTCGGCCGGTTCCGCGTTTGGCGGGACGCCGGCGTGTTCAGCGCCCTGCTCGAAGGCCTGATCGCTGAGGCCGCCCGCGAGGGAAAGACGGACCTGTCGCTGGTCAGCGTCGACTCCACGACTGTCCGCGCCCACCACGACGCCGCCGGGATGCTCGTCGACGAGGAGCTCATGCAGGCCCTGGAGGAGGCCGCGCGCGAGCAGGAGGCGGCCCGACAAAAGGGGGCGAGTCGCAGGAACAGAACGGACAGGACGAGCGCAGACGGGTCCGATTGCGACGCAAGCTCCGTCTGAAACAGGCCCTGCTCGGCAGGTCGCGGGGTGGGCTGACCAGCAAGGTCCATCTCGCCGCCGACCGCAGGTGCCGACCGCTGGCGCTCGTCCTGACCGCGGGGCAGGCCGGCGACAGCCCGCAGTTCGTCCCCGTCCTCGCCAAGGTGCGCGTGTGTCTGCCCGTCGGTCGACCTCGCACCCGGCCCGGCGCGGTCGCCGCAGACAAGGCCTACTCGTCCCGCGCCAACCGCGCCTACCTGCGCGGACGCAGCATCAAGGCCGTCATCCCGGAGAAGAGGGACCAGGCCGCCAGCCGGAAACGGAAGGGCAGCAGGGGTGGGCGACCCGTCGACCACGACACCGACCTCTACAAAGAGCGGAACACCGTCGAGCGCCTGATCAACAGACTGAAAGCCTGGCGGGGCATCGCCACCCGGTTCGACAAGACGCCCGAGAGCTACCTCGCAGGCCTCCACCTCCGCGCCTCGATGATCTGGATAGACGACCTCGCGCGACCGCTCAACTGATCACAACATCACACAGGCCCTAGTGGTCTGCGTCGTAAGTCCTTCGGGGGTTGACTTCGAGACTGGGCATCGGCGTTCTCGTGGTGGGTGGCCGACATGTGGTACCGAGGGAGTTCTCGGGGGGTGGTGGCACTGCAGGTGGGCGGGAGGGTGTCTGATCGGAGGCTGGCTCGCCTCGTCGCGGGTGCGCTCAGCGTGGGACTGCGGGGGTGTGGCATCGGCGGTCAGGCGTCGGGGCGTGCCTCGAGGAATGCGAGGGCGCGCACCACGAACGCGTCGTGGAACTGGAAGATCCCGCCGTGTCCGGCGTCCGGGTAGAGGGGGACGAGTTCGCCCCGGGGCAGTCGTGCGGCGAGGTCGAGGGTGTTCTCGCTCGGCACCATCCGGTCGCTCTCGCCGTTGGCCACCAGGACCGGCTGGTGGATGCGGGACATGTCGGCCGGCGCCTGCAGGCCCCATCGGTGGATGGCCTTGAGCTGGGAGAGATAGGAGATGGGGGAGATCGCCTTGTCCCGGTGTTGCGTTCGCTCCTTCAGCCGGGCCAGGAACTCCTTGCCGGCCCGGCGTCCGTTCGCGGTACGGGTGAAGAAGAGGTACTGCTTCGGATCTTGGAGGGTGAGCAGTGCTCGGAGGGTGTCGAGGTGGGAGATCCGGGTCACGTTCTTAATACCCTTGCCACCGGCGGGTCCTGTGCCCGCGAGGATCAGCCTGCGAACGAGTTGCGGTTCGTTCTGTGCGATCACCTGGGCGACCATCCCGCCCATCGAGAAGCCGAGGATGTCCACCTGGTCGAGCTCGAGTGCCCGGATGAAGGTGACGGCGTCGTCGGCCATTTTCTCGATGGTCTTGGGTGTCGAACCGGTGGACGCGCCGACGCCCCTGTTGTCGAACGTGATCACCCGGTGCCTGGCGGCGATGCCGTCGACGACACGGGGATCCCAGTTGTCGAGTACCGCGGCAAGATGGGTGAGGAAGATCACCGGGATGCCGGACCGGGGGCCGAGGTCGCGGTAGGCGAAGGTCACTTGGTCGGCGGTGACGGTGCGGGTCGGTGCGTCCCGGTAGGACATCACCGTGCCGCCGCTACCTTCATGTGTGTCGTTCATGGGTGTGCCCTTCGGTCTCGGATCTACCGCGGCCTCGCTCCGGCCGCTTCGTCCTCGCGGGTGTGCGCAGGACGGCTTCCCGGTCTTCCGACTGCGGGCGCGGGGCCGGCGGCCGGATGAGTGGGAGGGGCGCGCGGTGCACCTCTGGTCGATTCCTGTGGTGGCGGGGAGGGGGATCCACTCGTCTGCCGAGGCCGGCCGGTCAGGTGGAGGCGGGGACCGGCCGGCAGACCTCACTCCATCGCGATGACGACTTTGCCGGCCTTCGCGTGGCCCTTCTCGGCGTACTCCATGGCGTCGCGGGTCCGGTCGAAGGGGAAGACCCGGTCGACGACGGGGTGGATCTGCCCGGCGTCGACGAACCGGGTGAGTTCGCGCAGCTGGCCGCCGTCGGCCTTCATGAACAGGAACGAGTAGGTGACGCCGTGGCGCTTGGCACGGCGCCGGGTCCTGAAGCTCAGCGCGTTCATCGCCTGCCGCAGGAGCGGGTTTGCGCCGAGCTCGCGGGCGAAGTCCGCGTCGGGCGGCCCGGCGATGCTGATGACCTTCCCGCCAGGCTTAAGGACCCGCAGCGACTTCTCCAGGGTCTCGCCGCCGAGGGTGTCCAGGACGACGTCGTAGCCGTCCAGGAGCTGCTCGAAGTCCTGGGCGCGGTAGTCGATGACCACGTCCGCGCCGAGTTCCTTGACCAGGTCGGCGTTGGCCGCGCTCGCGGTGGTGGCCACATGTGCGCCCAGGTGCCTGGCCAGCTGGAGGGCGATGGTGCCCACTCCGCCGGAGCCCGCGTGGATCAGGACTTTCTGGCCCGGCCGGACCTGCGCCTTCTCTACCAGCGCCTGCCAGGAGGTGAGGGCGACCAGCGGGAGGGAGGCGGCCTGCGCCATGGTGAGGACGGCGGGTTTGGGGGCCAGGTCGTCCTGGTGGACGGCGATGAGTTCGGCGAAGGTGCCGATGCGATCCTTGTCGGGCCGGGCGTAGACCTCGTCGCCCACCGCGAAGCGGGTGACCGACGAGCCGACCCGGACCACCACTCCGGCGAGGTCGTTGCCCAGGACGAGCGGAAGGCGGTACGGCAGGATCCTCTTGAAGGCGCCGTCGCGGATCTTGAAGTCCAGCGGGTTGACGCTCGCCGCGTGGATCTCGACCAGGACATCCTCGGGACCCGGCTGCGGATCGGGCAGCTCGGCGGCGTGCACCGCCGACTGGTCGCCGTACTTCTCGATCAGGTAGGTCTTCATCTCTCCGTCTCCGTGTCCCGTCCGTACCCGAACGCGATCTCCGCTCGCTTCCGGGCCTGCCCCGGTACGAGCCACTTTCTGCTAGTCACTGCTGGTTCACGGCGCCCCACGCCGATGCGGCGGAGTGCTTCTCACGCCGCGTTCGGCGACGTGGCCAGGCTCTGCTTGACGTACCGGGTGGTCTCGTCGGCGAGGACCTCGGGCAGGCCCGCCTCCACGGCGGACAGGGCCTGGGTGGCGACCTCGGCGGGGTTTGCCTTCTGGTCGGCGGGAACGCCGGCGGCCATGTCGGTGTCCATGTACCCGACGTGCAGCGCCGTCACCGTGATGCCCCGGGGCGCCAGTTCCTCTCGGACCGCGCCGGTCAGCGCCCATGCCGCCGCCTTCGCCGCAGCGTATGCGCCGAGGCCGGCCGGGTGCAGCCAGGACAGGACCGACAGCACGTTGAGCACGCCGCCGCCGCCGTTGGACTCGATGACCGGGGCGAAAGCCCGCGTCACGGCGAGAGGGCCGAAGAAGTTCACCTCCATTTCCAAGCGCACCGCGTCCGGGCTGCCCGCGATCAGCGGCGTTCCGGTGGAGATGCCCGCGTTGTTGACCAGCAGCGTCGCGTCGGCGGCGATGCGGGCCGCCGCCCGGATCGACTCCGCGTCGGTAACGTCCAGCCGCAGCGGGACGACGCCCGGAAGGTCCACCGTCTCGGGGCGGCGGGCCGCCGCGTACACCTTGGCCCCGCGCTCCACGAGCTGGGCGGCAAGATGCCGCCCGAGCCCCCGGTTGGCGCCAGTGACCACCGCGACCGCGTTCTTCAGTTCCATGAGCACTCCCGACGTAGTGGGCGGCAGCTGACCGCCACGATAGATTTCATCCAACATCTAAACTGGAGTCTAGAATAGATTCGACTCGACATCCAACTGAGAGGGTGACCGATGGGCCGCGTATCGCAGGCACAGGCACGGGACAACCGCCGACGGGTCGTGGAGACCGCCTCCCGACTCTTTCGGGAACAGGGCACCCACGTCAGCGTCGCCGACCTGATGAAGGCCTCCGGCCTGACCCACGGCGGCTTCTACAAGCAGTTCACCTCCAAGGAGGCACTCGTCGACGAAGCCACCGCCCACGCCTTCGCCGAACTCGCCCGCCACCACAAGGACGGCCTCGACCAGTACGCCGGACAGCGCGACGCCGCCCAGCGGGCGCTGATCGACGCCTACCTCTCCACCGAGCACCGCGACAGCGCCGCGGACGGCTGCCCCGCCGCCGCACTCGCCGGCGACATGGCCCGCGACGGCGCAGACGGCGAGGCCCGCCGCGTCTACACCCAGGGAGTCGGCGACTTCGCCGACTGGCTCGCCACCGAGGACCAGGACGGCATCACCCGGCTCTGCACCATGCTCGGCGCACTCATCCTGTCCCGCGCCACCAAGGGCTCCCCGCTCTCCGAGAAGATCCTCACCACCGCACGCGAGGCACTGACGGCCACCAACTGACCAAAGACGCGGTACAGGGCGGCACCGCGCAGGAAGGGCGCGTGCCGTCGACCTACCGTCATCCACTTCTCGCGATCGGCCTGCCTGCCTTGCCCGTTCCCTCGGCCTGCCCGATAACCCTGACCGCCTCCGAGCGGGAGCGGTTGAAGAAAATGGCCTACGGCCACAGGACCGAGCACCGGATCCGGCAGCGCGCCCACGTCGTGCTGCACGCGGCCCGGGGCCGGTCCAACGCCCGCATCGCCCGTGAGACCGGGCTGCACCTGGACACCGTCCGTACGTGGCGCGGCCGCTTCGCCGCATCTCGGCTGCCCGCCCTCGGCGACCTCAAGCGGTCCGGCCGTCCCGCCTCCTTCACGCCGCTGCAGGCTGCCCAGGTCAAGGCCCTCGCCTGCCAGTTGCCCGCCGAGAGCGGCACACCGCTCGCACGCTGGTCGGCCCCGGAACTGGCGCGCAAGGCGGTCGCCCGGGCCATCGTCGGCACAATCTCCGCCTCCACCGTGCGGCGCTTTCTCAAGCAGGACGCGCTCAAGCCCTGGCAGTACCAGTCCTGGATCTTCATCACCGACCCCGCCTTCCGCCCCAAGGCCGAGCGCCTCCTTGACCTGTACGCCCGCACCTGGCAGGGCGAGGCGCTCAGTGCGGACGAGTACGTGATCAGTGCCGACGAGAAAACCTCAGTCCAGGCCCGCTGCCGCTGTCACCCCACCCTGGCCCCCGGGCAGGCCAGGACGATGCGGGTGAACCACACCTACGGCCGCGGCGGGGCCCTGGCCTATCTCGCCGCCTACGACGTCCACCACGCGAAGGTCTTCGGCCGCTGCGAGCCAACCACTGGCATCTCCCCCTTCATGGCCCTGGTCAACCAGGTCATGAGCCAGGAGCCGTACGCTAGCGCGAAGCGCGTGTTCTGGGTCGTGGACAACGGCTCCTCCCACCGCGGCCGAAAAGCCGCCGACCGGCTGGCATCGGCCCACCCGACCGCCGTGCTCGTCCACACCCCCGTCCACGCCTCCTGGTTGAACCAGGTGGAGATCTTCTACTCCGTCGTCCAACGCAAGGTCGTCTCACCCAGCGACTTCACCGACCTGAAGCAGGTCTCGGACCGGCTCCGAGCATTCGAAGACCGCTACAACGCCACGGCACAGCCGTTCCAGTGGAAGTTCACCACCTCCGACCTGAACGATTTACTGGCCAGGCTCGACCGACATGCCGCCGATCACCCAGAAGAATCCTCCACAGCCCTCACAACCTGACCAACCCCCGAAGGAATTGCGACGCCGACCACTTAGCCAGCCCGGAAAGGCCGTCCAGTTCTCCGGCACCGCCGGCGGTCACCTCTCCCTGATGGGCGCCAGACAGGTCGACATCCCCGCGCTGTGGCCGGCCAACCTCCCCTTCCGCATCCCCTCGGACCCGAGCAGGCCCGCCGTCGCCGTCGGCTTCCTCAACGAGCAGATCACCACCGACAACCAGGGCCGGCCCACCCGGGACGAGACCGGCGCCCACGCCTACGACCCGCGCGCCACCAGCGGCTTCACCAACGCCGTACGCCTGATCGTCCTCGGCGACGAGAGGACCGAGGTGACCATCGGCCACGCCGCGGTCATCCGCACCCAGTAGGACCTCCGTTCCCCGAGCCGGGCGACCCGGCCCGGCCCGGGGATGATTCCGCGCTCCGGGTCAACCTGACCACGTTCCACGCCGGGTCATGGACCTGAGGTGCGGTCACACCGAGCCTCGCAACGTGAACGAAGCAGCGCAGCTGTGAGAGGTCGCGGGCGGGGGTAGGAGTCGAGGACCTGCGATGGCCTTCTCGAATCGGCGGGGTGGCGAGCGCCCTTGACCTCGATGAGCGTGCGGTCGGCCAGCAAGCCGGCGTCGGCAGCGAGCACAGCGGTGACGGTCACCTCGCCACCCTGGCGATCGCTGGCGTGTCCGGCATCGAGGTGCTGATCCTGCACAACGCCACCGGCACCACAACCCTCCGAGCAGCAGGCGCTTTCCCCCGGTGCACTTCGGCAAGGCTGAGAACCGGGAGCGCGGCACCGGCGGCGGTGGTGGCTGCGGCGGCTAGGAGGACATCTCATTTGGGGGCCTTTAAAGCGAGTGCGAGAGTTCCGGTCCGGGTGATACAAGGTCAGCGTGACTGAGCATCCCTACTTCCCCACCCTGCTGCGGATGATCGACGAGCGGTCCGCCGCGTTCCGCGCCGCCGTCGCCGCGGCCCCCAGCCTCGACGCCGACGTCCCGTCCTGCCCGGGCTGGACGCTGTACGACCTGGCGAACCACCTCAGTGAGGGGGACCGCTTCTGGGCCCACATCGTGCTGAACACCGCGCCGGGCGACGAGCGGCCGAGCAAGGACGGGCTGGCGGCGCCCAGGGAGCGCGAGGCCCTCACAACCTGGCTGGCCGATTCGACGGAGCAGCTGCTCATTGCTCTGCGCGAGGCCGGCCCGGACCGGGGCTGCTGGGCCTGGTGGGAGCCGCTGGCCTCGCCGCACACGGTGGCCGCCGTGGCCCGCCGCCGCGTCCCGGAGACGCTGATCCACACCTACGACGCCCAGCTGGCCTCCGGTACCCCTCAGGAGCTGCCGACGACCGAGGCGGTCGACGCCATCGATGAGTTCCTCGCCACCGTCTGCACCGGCACGGTCCCGTGGCCGGGCGAGCCCGCCACCATGGACTACCACGCAGCCGAGGCCGGCTCCTGGCGCCAGACGGTGGACGCCGCCGGTTCCCGCTTCACCCGCCTCACCGCGGCGGAGGCCGCCGAGAGCAAGCCCACTGCGGCCATCTACGGCACGGCGAGTGAGATGGCTCTGCTCATGTACATGCGCATCCCGGCCGGCTCGGCGCGGGTGGAGGGCGACGCCGAGCTGCTCCAGCAGCTGCAGAACTGGGGCTGACAGGACATCTCATTCGGAGAGTCTGCGGGTGCAGAGGATGGCTGCTGCGATGCTGGCGAAGGCGGCGAAGTGGTCGCCCGTGCGTTCGTAGCGGCGGTGGAGCCGGCGGAAGCCGCTGAGCCAGGCGACGGTGCGCTCGGTCACCCAGCGATGCCGGCCGAGGCGCTGGGAGGACTCGACGCCTCGGCGGGCGATGCGGGCTTGGAATCCGCCGACGGCGCAGGAAGGCGCGGACGAAGCGGTGGTCATAGGCTTGGTCGCCATGCAGTTTGCCGGGCCTGCGTCGCCTGGGGCCGCGCCCGGAGCCGATCGGCGGGATGGCTTCGGTGAGCGGGATCAAAGCCTGGCTGTCGTGGACGTTGGCCCCGGGAATCGCGAGCGACAGGGTTAAACCGGTGCGTTCGGTGAGCAGGTGGATCCTCGACCCGTACTTGCCCCACAGGATTCGGACCTGCCAGTTTCCCCTTTCAGGGCCCGCATGTTCACCGAGTCGACCGCGCACCTCGACCAGTCCAGCTCGCCATGCGCGCCGGTTAAGCCGGAGAGCGTCGCAGCCGACCCTCGGCGCCTATTAGGCCTACAGCAACGGTCCTTGCCGCGAGTATCTGCGGCGGCGCGGCATTCGGCACACGATCCCGGAGAAGGCAGACAGCCGGGCCGCCCGCGTGCGCAAAGCGATCACACGGCGGACGGCCACCCGGCTTCGACGAGGATCGGTGCAAGAAGCGCAACACTGTCGAGAGGGCCATCAACAAGCTGAAGAACTCCCGCGCCGTCACGACCCGCTACGACAAGCGCAGCTACGTCGTCCTCGGCACCGTCACCGCGGCCACCCTGGTCATCCGGCTGCGGGCTTGAGGCCATCTCACAGAGTGAAGGGCCGGTACTCCAGAGCCTGATCGACGACCTCGGCAGCTGTCAGCTCCCGCCCCGTGGGCCAAAAGATCAAGTTGCCCACGTAGCCGGCCGGACAGCCAAAGGCCCCGCCCAACGCCTCCACTACGCCGTACGCCTCGGCATCGTCGGCATAGTCCGCATCCATGATCTTCTGCACCAACGCAACGGCCGTTGCACGAGCCATCACCGTCACAGTGCGCCCTGGCGCGACGTTCCCATCCGCTACGGCGAGTGGGAGACCGTCTACGGCCTCTTTCGGCGCTGGCAGCGCGACGGCACCTGGAGTCGGATCCTCACCCAGTTGCAGGCCGAGGCTGACACGAAGGGCCTGATCACCTGGGATGCGAGCGTGCACTCTACGGTCGCTCGTGCGCATCAGCACGCCGCCGGAGCCCGTAAAAGGGGGATTTGCAGCGGGACAATCCGGGTGGAGTCGCAGTCGAGCCCGCCGACCACGGGCTCGGGCGCTCACGCGGTGGACTGACCACGAAGGTGCACCTGGCGGTCGAGCACGGACAGAAGCCGCTGTCGTTCCTGGTCACCCCCGGCCAGTGGCATGACAGTCCCCAGTTCCAGCCGGTCCTGGAGCGCATCCGGGTGCCCCGCGGGGGCGTCGGCAGGCCGCGCTGTCGACCGGACCGGGTGCGGGCGGACAAGGCCTACGGGTTCCCGAGCCAACCGCGACTACCTGCGCAAGCGTGGGATCCGCTGCACGATTCCGGAGAAGTCCGACCAGATCCGCAATCGCAAGAAGCTGGGCGCCCGCGGTGGTCGGCCGCCGAAGTTCCACAAGGCCGATTACCGCGAGCGCCACACGGTCGAGTGCGGGATCAATCGCCTCAAGCGGCACCGGGCCGTGGCCACGAGATACGACAAGCTCGCCGTCCGCTACGAGGCCACCATCACGATCGCCGTCATCAACGAGTGGCTCTGACCTTGCTCGCCAACCTCGGTCAGCGAGAAACGCGGTATCGCTGCAGGTAGCCAGCAACCTAACCTGTTGCGCATGCATCAGCCCCGAAGGCGCGACCGGCGCCCGGCTCGCCGTGTGCCGCCGGAGCCGGCCCAGCGCCAGGCGTCCCGACTCACGGCCGTGGGCGCCGAAGTAGTTCTGGTTGGCTACTTCTCCGCGAAGCAGAAGGACTTCGAAACACTCATGGCGTCGGCGGCGACAGAGCTGGCAGCGCGCGGCGCACGGGTCGTGGTGCAGATCGTGCAGCGACGAGGCGTCTCGGATGGCGGGGTGCAGAAGATGAGCCTGCCCTACTCCTCACGGACCCTGCTGAGCTACGGAAAGGTCCGCGAGGTAGCTCAGGCGTGCGCTCAGGCCAACGCTGACGCAGTGATCTTCGTTGCCGCCTTGACCGAGCGCCAGCAGCGCACGCTGACAGCCATGCTTGGTCGCCCCGCCGTGAGTCTTTCCGACATCCTCGCCGCCGACTGACCGCTCACTCGCAGCTGGCTTTTGAAACAGGCCATAGCTTGACTCTGTCGGGGATCTTGGGCGATCGGGCTCAAGTGCCGAGGGTTCGCCAGGACTTCGGCCGGGGAATGTCGTTCACATCCAGGTAGGTCTGGAAGGCGGTCGGCGGTCTCGATGACGGGACCTGCTCCGCGGTTGGTTGGCCGCTGAGTCGTTCGATGTTCACGGCGATGGCTGTGAGTACGTGTTGCAGGTGAGCCTTCGGTTGGCCTCGGTAGCGGCAGCGGCGCATGCCGTGTCCGTGGGCGCACTCGTTGATGGTGCTCTCGATACCGGAGCGGACCGCGTAGCGGGCCTTCCACTCGGGGGTCTGTTGCTCGGCGCGGACACGGATTTGCAGGTCGCGGAGTTCTCGCGGGGGAAAGCCCACGTTCCGGGCGTCGCTGGAGCTTGTGCAGCGGGAGCGGTCGGGACACGGCTGGCATTGGCTCTTGGTGAACCGTGCCACGATCAGGGGTGCCGCGGTGGGTGAGGAGGTCGGGTAGGGGCCGTGCCAGCCGGCGCTGACCTGGCCGTTCGGGCAGGTGACCTGGCGGCGGTCGAAGTCGATGTGGAAGTCGTCCCGGTCGAAGCCCTCGCTCCTGCGGTGCTGGCGGGTGGGGTTGCCCGGCAGCGGCCCGCTGACGGTGACCTGGTGTTCTCGGGCGGCGCGTTCCAGGTGGACCAGGGAGGTGTAGCCGCCGTCGACCAGGTGCTCGGCGGGCAGCATTGCGCGGCGTGCCAGGCGGGTGTGGATGCCGGGCAAGGCCTGGCCGTCGTTGGTGGCAGCAGAGGTGGTGGCCACGTCCGTGATCACGTTGACGCTGTCGGAGGCACACGTCTCGGTGACATGCGCGGCGAAGCCCTTCCAGCTGATGATGTGCCCGTGACGGTCGTAGCGCGCCGTCGTGTCGTAGGGGGAGACGATCGCCACCGACGAGGGCGGCAGGCCGCCGTCGTCGGCGGTGCGCGAGCGCAGTCGGCCTGCCGCGTCGCGGTAGTAGTGCTGGACGAGGATCTGCCGCAGGGCCTCGGCCTGCGGGCCGGGCCGGTAGGCCGGTCCATGCCGGTGGAGGTGCTCCAGCAGACGGCAGGCGTCGTCGCCGGCGGCGAGGATCCTGGTCTTGGGCCGAGTGGGATTCTTGCCCAGGCGGACCGGCCGGCCGTAGCGTCGCCCCCACTCCTCGCCGACCAAGCCGGTCAGCAGGTGCGAGCCGGCGCGGGCCACTTCTTCCAGCACGGCACGTACCGCCTCGGTGACCAGCTCCAGCCGGGTCAGTTCACGCACCGAGGCGAGGACGTGGGTGGAGTCGGTGCGCTGGGTGGTGCGCTCGCGTACGAGTCCGGCATCCTTCAGGCGCGCGAGTGCCAGATCGAGGAGGCGGTCGGCGCGGTCGTCCTGGGCGAGGCGCTCGCGGAAGTCGGCCAGCACGCTGTGGTGGAAGCCGGGATCGTCCAGTTCCATGGCCAGGGCGTACTTGAAATCGATACGGCACCGGATCGCCTTTGCTGCTTGCCGGTCCGACAGGCCGAGCAGGAACTGCAGCCCGCTGACGGTGGCCAGCTGGGCGGGCGAGATTCCGGGGCGTCCGTCGCGCGGGTACCAGCCCGCGAAGTCCTCGTCGCGCCACAGCCCGTCCAGCCGGTCTCTGACCCACATCGCCGTCGTACCGCACGGGTTGCTCGCCCGCGCGATCTGCGCGGTCAGAGAAGGGACCTGCTCGCCGGAACGGGGACGGAGCGACAACTGACACCTCGACAACTACACGGTCTTCGATCAGCCCGAGCATGCCCGCTGATCAGGCGGGCACACCGGGAGACTTCAAGATCCCCGACAGAGTCAAGATAGAGGCGCCGGCGCTGATTCACAGACTTGCTGCTCTCGACAGTAACCCGCGGCCTGGGGCGACGGTCGGTCATCTGAAAGCATCGCGGCCAGCAGGTGGGCGGCGGGAATCTCCGCGCACTCTCTGCCCTTCGCCACGAGCGTGTCCTGTCCGCACCCCTGGTGCACAGCCACGGCGTGGGGTAGCGCTATTCGGCGGTTCAACCGGACGAGAAGGCAATCGAGGACATGAGCTACGACTTCCACATCACCCGCGCACAGGACTGGACCCGGAGTCCGTCGAACCCGATCGAGGCAAGTGAATGGGAGGCACTCGCGGACGCCAGTCCACTCGTCGAAGAGGGCCCGCCACGGGAGTGGCTCGACATCGGTGTCCAAAAGGGCTACCCGGTTCCCGGTGAGACTGCGGTCTTCTCGTGGCGCCGCGGAAGGATCGACATCGTAGGACGCTACACGGACCACACCGAGACGGCAGCCGAAGCACTCGCGGAAGCCCTCGGGGCATTTGTGCGCGGCGACGACGACTGACGGGGCCACGAGCAACGGAACGGATGGGCACACCTACCTCTGGGACGCATCCGAACCCGGCCGGGAGTACGCCCCCCTCCCCCACTGAATCCGGCGGGCCGCTGCCGGCTCAGCGCCGCCCCGCCCCGCCCGCCCGGGCTTGAACAGGGCTGTCCCTCCGAGACGAAAACAGGGTGATCGCAGGCCGGTCGAGTGCGCACAATGGCCCATGCTCATCGACAACTGGCCCTTACTCGGACTACGACTGAACACCCCTCGGCTGGAACTGCGCCTGCCCTCCGGCGAGGAACTCGCCGAACTGGCCGACCTGGCGGCCGTGGGCGTCCACGAGCCGGACCGGATGCCCTTCTCCGTCCCCTGGACCGACCTGCCGCCCACGGAACGGGCGCGCTCGGTGGTCCAGCACCACTGGCTACGGCTCGGCAACTGGGCCCCCGACGACTGGGCGCTGAACCTCGCCGTCTTCGAACAAGGCCGGATCGTCGGTCTGCAGACGATCGCGGCCCGCAACTACGCCGCCGTGCGCGAGGTCTCCACCGGTTCCTGGCTCGGCCTTCGACACCAGGGGCGAGGCATCGGCACCGAGATGCGCGCGGCGGTCCTGCACCTGGCGTTCGCCGGGCTGGACGCGGCCGAGGCGACGTCGGGAGCCTTCATCGACAACCCTTCCTCGTTCCGGGTGTCCACCAAGCTCGGCTACGAACCCGACGGCGTCGAGCGCCTCGTCGTGCGCGACCGCGTCACCGTCCTGCGCCGCCTGCGCATCTCCCGCGCCCGGTGGGAGGCACACCGGAACACGGAGGTCTCGATCAGCAACCTCACCCCCTGCCTGCCGCTGCTCGGGCTGCCGGACAGGACACCGGATCGGTCCGGCACAGTGGGCCCTTCGCCGCTGCCGCTCGAGGGTGAGGACGGCGTCGGCTGCTGACGTCAGCCGCCGTGGTCCGCACCGGGTGTGACGGACGATCGGTCATCACTCGGGCGTGGCCCCGCCGCGTTCGACGGCCATCGGAGTCGGGCGTGGGCGCCGTCCCCGCCGGCGCCGGTACGGGCCATGGCGGCCACGGCCTCCCGGCCGGGCCCGGGTGAGGGGCCGGCCGGGGTCCGGGATCGGCAGATCGGACTTTCACACGGTGAGGTGAGTGTCTTCGCCCAGCCCCCGGATCACCGGCCGTCCGCGCCCGCGCCCGCGCCGCGATCCGGCCCCTACCGAGTGGCTGCCGACGGCCGGAACCTTCGACGGGGTCGGCGCGATCAGCGGCGGCACCGACTCCACCGACGGCGCGGAGTCGAGCTTCCAGCACACCCGGGGGCCGTCGGCTGCGGAAGCGGCTACGAGATCGACTACCTGTTGGACTGGCTCGGCTGCGCCGCCGGCCACCACCTGAGCATCGACCGTCTCGGCGGCCGGCGCGCCTTCACACGATGAGGTGAATGTCTTCGCCGGTACCGACGGTGGTTCTTGATTCTGCGGCTTTAGGGTCGTTCCACCCGGCCTAGACTCCACGCACATGTCGCTATGGCTGCTCAATCATTTCAGCACCACCACACTGGCCTTCGTCGCCGTGGGCGGAACCGTTCTGCTCGCCGTCGCCGGGAGCGTGCTGATGCGCCGCAGGTATCCGTCGCTGGCCCGTGGCGAGCACAACGACATGGTCGGTGTGACGCTGGGGATGTTCGGCGCCATCTACGGGATCATCCTCGCGTTCGTGATCGTCACCCTCTGGACGCAGTTGGAGGACACCCAGACCATCGTCGCCTCCGAGGCCACCGATGCGGCGCTCATCACGCGTGATGCCGCCGCGTTCCCGGATCCGGTGCGCGTCCGGCTCGATGCGGCCGTCAGCGGTTACATCCACGCCGTCGTCGAGGACCAGTGGCCCCGCATGCGTGCCGGCGACCCGAGCTACGGGGCGACGGAGGTCCATCTGCAGGACGCGTTCCAGGTGCTGCAGACCTATGAGCCGAAGGGCCAGGCGGAGCAGGTCTTCTACGAGCAGACCGTGGACCGGCTCAACGACGTCGCCTCCCAGCGCCGCGCCCGCATCACGATGGCACGCCAGGAACTGCCCCCGCTGCTCCAGGCGCTGGCGTTCGGCGGCGCCCTGGTCCTGATCCCGCTGACGTTCCTCTACGGCCTGCGCAAACTGCGGGCCCAGGTGCTGTTCGTCGGCTCGGTCGCCGGACTCGTCGGCTTCAGCCTGCTGCTGGTCTTCGTGCTGGACCGCCCGTTCTCCGGCGACCTCAGCGTCAGCCCTTCCCCCTACCGGGAGGGGGCCCTCGCGCAGTACTGGACCCCGTGAGATCCGATGAGGGCGGCGCTCCGGCGGGTGGCTGCTCCGGGGCCGCTACCGCGCTATCCCGCGCTGCGCGGCGGTAGCCGCTCCGTGATCCGGTCGAACAGGTCCGTCAGCGGCTCGCTGACGTCCTGCCCGAACTCGGTCAGCCCATAGGTGACCTGGGGCGGCGTGGTCGGCTCCACCTCCCGCCGGACCAGGCCGTCCTGGACCAGCGCGCGCAGGGTCTGGGAGAGCATCTTCTCGCTGACACCGCGGATGCTGTCGCGCAGTTCGTAGAACCGAAGGTCGCTGCCCCGCAAGGCGATCAGCGCCCAGACACCCCACCTGCTGGTCACGTGGTCGACCACGTCACGCGCGGGGCAGTCGGTGTGAAACACGTCATACCGGTGTCCTGCCTCGGCCTGCTTCAGCTGCGCGCCTTCCCTCATATCCGGAGCTTACCTTTAGGTATGTTCTTACGAAAAGTAAGCCCAACTCCTAGCGTCGGTCACCTCAGTGCACAACGGACGAGGAGCTGAACATGATCGTGGTGACCGGGGCTACCGGAAATGTGGGCCGGCCTCTGACGCAGGCCTTGGCCGCGGCGGGTGAGCAGGTGACGGCGGTGTCGCGGGACGCGGGGCCGGTACCGGACGGCGTCCGGCACGTGGCGGCCGACCTGGCCGAACCGACGAGCCTCGCACCCGCGTTGACCGGCGCGAAGGCGCTGTTCCTCCTGCTCTCCGGCGACCTGCACGCCCCCGGAGCCAGGCCGGCCGACATCATCGCGCTGGCCGCGGCCCGCGGGGTCGGCCGGGTGGTCCTGCTGTCCTCGCAGGGCGTGGCGACCAGGCCGCTCGGACCGTCGCGGATCGCGATGCGCGCGGTGGAGGACGCCTTGCGCGGGTCCGGCCTGGACTGGGCCGTCGTTCGCCCGGGCGGCTTCGCCTCCAACGCCCTGGCGTGGGCGGAGTCCGTCCGCACGCGAGGGACGGTCGCCGCGCCCTTCGGCGACGTGGGGGTACCGGTGGTCGACCCGGCGGACATCGCCGAGGTGGCAGCGGCCTGCCTGCTGGACGACCGGCACACCGGCCGGGTGTACGAGCTGACCGGGCCGGCGGTCATCACGCCGCGTCAGCAGGCGGAGGTGATCGCCGCCGCGCTCGGCTCGCCCGTACGGTTCCACGAGCTCACCCGCGACGAGGCCAGGGCCACGATGACCCGGTTCGTACCGGCCGAACTCGCCGACGACACCCTGGACATCATCTCCGCCCCGAACCCGCCCGAACTGCGGATCAGCCCGGACGTCGAACAGGTCCTCGGCCGCGCCCCGCACCCCTTCCACAACTGGGTCGCCCGCAACATCGCCGCCTTCCGCTGAGGGACGACACGACAGCACCTGAGCCGGGTACGGGGAGCGGGCGCGGCCCGGTCGGAGCGGCGGCCCCACTCCGACCGGGGCGGGTCAGGCCCTCGTGGCGGCCGCGCGCTCGGCGGCGCTGCGCCCGACGCAGAACTCGTTGCCCTCGGTGGCTCCGGAAACAAGCGATTAGCGGTTCTACGGCAGAGCCGAGAGCCCCGCCCGGATCGGTCCCGGACGGGGCGAGGGGGTTCTACTGCGCGCGGTGGTGCGGCACTGCCCTGCAGTCACGCAACCAGTACCGGGCAAGGCCGCCGGTCCACGGTCGGCAGTCATTCGGCGTACGGCGTGCGCGGCGGGCCGCGTAGCAGGCTCCTGCGAGGATCTGCCACCCGCCGCGCTCGCACCGCAACAGCCCCCGCGTGTTGCGCCGGCGGGTGCCGTCCGGGAGGGCCTTGACGAACGCCTTGGCCATCACGCCACCGCTCAAGCGAGGGCGTGCGCACCGGGGAAGGTGCAGCCGGGATCGGACCGCCCCTCGGCGACCGCCCGCAGGGCCTCGCGCCGCTCGTGAGAAGCACTGAGGCCCGCCCTGCCGGAGTTCACCAGCGGGACGGGGCCGAGGGGCGCAGGGTAGGCAATGGTCGTTGAGTGAATACGACGCCCGCGCCCCTGGTCGACACTACCGCGAGGCGGTCACTCCCAGGTGAGCCGTTGCCCTCCGGAGCCGACGGTCAGCCGCAACCGCTCGGCTTCCGGTTTGCCTGCGGACCACCAGCGGATCAGCTGTTCAGCGATGGCGTCCCACAGCCGGACCGGTCCACCCTGCCGGACCAGCCACCGGCCGTCATCCTCGAACACCGCCGCCCACGCTCCGGCTTCCACGTCGATGATGACGTGTTCCGTCCGGCCGTTGCGGGGCATCCGGAAGTGCTGTGCCCCCGGAGCTGCGAACTGCGCAACGAAGCGGGCCACCCATCGGTCGAGCACGTCTCCGCCGATGGCCGTGTACTCGGCCTCTCCCTGGTCGAGATCGGGGAGCATGCCGAGCGGTGGGGGCATGTGCGGGCGAGCGAGCATGAACGACACACCACCGCCGAGCACCGGACCCGTTGCGGCACCGTCCTCGGCCACCGTGAGCCGTACCAACTCGGAGGCGTTCATCCAGCCGCCGACGGTCACCAGGATCTCGCCGCCGGGGCGGGTCTGTGCGATCCACTCGGCCGGAACGCTCCGGACCCCGCACGTGGCGATGATCCGGTCATATGGCGCCCCCTTGGCGTAGCCCGCGAGACCGTCACCGGTCACCAGCTCGGGCCAGTAGCCGAGTCCGCCGAGCGCCACGGACGCCCGAGCCGACACGTCCGTGTCCACCTCGATCGACGTCACCTGGTCTTCGCCAAGGGTGTGCGTCAGCAGCGCAGTTGAGTAGCCGGTGCCGGTGCCGATCTCCAGCACTCGCATGCCGGACGACACCCGCAGGTCCTCGAGCATCCGGACGACCAGGCCGGGCAGCGTTGACGACGACGTGGGCACCTGCGACAGGCGGCCGTCGACCTGCCGCGGGACGACGCAGCCGGCGAGTTGGGTCACCAGGGTGTCATCCTCGTACACGCGGCTGATCAGCTCCGGCGACTCGGCGAGTGCAACGGGCCGGTACCAGCCGCCCCCGTCATGCTCGAACCATCCGCCCGACAGGAACGCCTCGCGGGGGACCGCCAGTACGGCTGTCTCCCACTCCGGGCTACGGAGCTTGCCGACGCTTCTGAGCTGCGCGGTCAGCACCGCCCGCAGCCCTTCCGACTCGCTCACTCGGGTACTCCGTTCTCCAGAAGATCAGCGATGGCCGACGTGATCGGCAGGCTTGCCGCGGCTTCCAGCCACGCCCATTGACCGTTGGGGTTGCACTCCAGGAACCACCATTCACCCTCGGGGGTCACGGCGAAGTCGAACGCCCCGAAGCGCAACCCGAACTCATCGAGGAACCGCAGCAGGGCGGCCCGGATCGGCTCGGGGCAGTCCACGGGTTCATAGGTCAGGTTCCGGTACTCGCTCCGCCAGTCGACCACTCCGGCCGGAGCGGTGATCAGCGCACAGAACACGCGGTCGCCCACCACGACCGCTCGAACGTCAGCGATTTTGGGGACTTGCGCTTGGAACAGGTGGGGGCACCGGCTGACAGCATCGGTGATCTCACCGGGTTCGACCAAGGCGGCCCAGATGCCCGCCGGCTCTCCGTCCACGTCGTACGACCCGGCGTGCAGAGGCTTGTAGATCGCGGGCTGTACGGCGGTGAACGCTTTCGCCTCGACGGGGTCGCTCGTGATCAGCGTCTCCGGCACCGGCAGGCCGAACCGGGCAGCCACGGAGAGCTGTTCGGGCTTGTACTCCGCGCGGGCGATTGCCTGCGGCTGGCTCAGGTACAGGCAGCCGGGCAGCGCGGCGAGCACTCCGCCGAGCCCGCGGCGCGTCTCCTGAGCGGCGAAACGGGCCGCCTGGTCGTCGGTGTCCGGCAGGTATGCGCTCGGCCTGCGGTGGTAGAGCGCGCGGACCTGCGCAAGATCCGCTGTTCGCCCTTCGGCGGTCAGCGTTCCCGACCAGCCACCAGGGGTCAGCCGAGCCGCCAGGGTGACGCGCTGCGGCAGGTCCTTCCCCGGGTCGAACCGGAGGACGGGCACCCGGCGCCGGTTCAACTTCGCTACGACCAGATCAGCGGTCGCATCCTCGTATTCGGTGGCGACCAGTACCGGGCGTCCGTCCACGGTCCTACCCCCTAGTCCTGCATCGCGTCGTGGCCGGTGTCGGGGTCGTTCTTCCCGTCCTTGCCCACCTGGGTGGGCGGGTAGGTGCCCACGCTGGTCCCATGCTTGCCCAGTTCGGCGGGCGACATCCTGCCGTCCGGGCCGAGCCACAGGCCCGTCTGCGTCGTCGGCTCGATACCGACGTACCGGAACTGCGACGGCTCGCCGTTGCGCAGCGGCGTCATGCGTCCGAGACCCCACGGGGCCACCGGGCGGAGATCGGTCGTGGTGCTCAACATGCCTCCTGTGTGTCGTTGTGCACGGACTTGCGGGTACCCGCCCCGATCGGCTCGACCTGTCCAGGGTGGGGCGGCCGGGGCGGGCGTGGTGCCCCGTCCCGGGCGGAATGGACCTCAACCACGGCCCGGCACGGAAGAGTTGGGGCCCGCTCTGGCCCACGGGGAGGGTGAGCCTCATGGATGGGACACCGGAGCGGGCGGTCTAGGTGCGGACGGGGGCGCGATGGCGTCCTTCCGCGTGTCTGCGGCGGCGAAGTGCCCGGGACCACTGCGCGACCCGGTGGGCTCGCTGGCCGGCGACGGTGCCGAGCTGGTGCCAGCGCTGTACGGCGGCGAGTCGTTGCCGGAGAGCGGCGAGGCACCAGCGGCAGGCGGACAGGGCCAGGGCGGTGCCGTCCAGTTCGGCCCCGCCAAGCGGTGTCACGTCCCGCTCGGTGAGGCAGCCCCAGCACAGTCCCGGCGACCAGGACAGCCCTGGAGGAATCTGCGGCAGCGTCCCGGACTCCATCACGGTGCCGATCACGGCGGCCCCTCTCGGTGCCCGGAAACATGTCGCACTCTGATTCGCAGCCGTCGCCGGTGGTGGACCCTCTCCGCCAGAGCGAACCCGTACGGCACGCCGAGCAGCAGCAGCGGAAGCGCTACCCCGAACCACAACGCCTGCCTGACCCCCACCGGCTCGGGGTCCACCACGAGTACAACCCCGGAAGCGATGCCGACCGACACCAGGACAATCGTCACGCACGCGGCAGCCTCGGTGCCCCTGGGCAGGCTCACGTCGGTTCCTCCCTCGGTACCGTGACCATCGGGCGGTAGGCCAAGTGCCCGTAGCTCCGGTGCTCGGGGTGCTCCGCCGTGTGCTCGAACGGCCACAGTTCGGCCGTCTCGCGGTCGATCTGTTCGCCCGAGTCCGCGCCGCACGGGATGCCGTCTTCTTCCTCGCCCTCGCGGTGGACCAAGTGGATTCGCCCCGGTCCGGGTCCGGACCCGAACTTCCACAACAGGCAACGGAAGCGTCGCCGGGTGCCGATCTCGCGGGCAAACGCATCGAGTGCCACGGTCAGCCGGCCTTCACAGGGCGATCGGTCACCATGTCCATGCGCACCCGCTCGTTGACCGTTGCCGCCCGGACGTTCTTCGGGTCCGCTGTCCACGGCTCGCCGCCCAACAACGGGGCGATCCGCCACAGCTCGCCGTCCGGCCCCGAGTAGGTGCCGACCATGCCCCTCCACATGTCCACCACCGGGTCACCGTCGCTCGGCATCCACAGCGGCGTCACCGTAGCGTCGGTTCGCTCCGCCGGACGGTCCTCGGCCGCCAGGGTGCCGACCCCGGCCCGGATGATCTCGGCGAGCCGATCAGCCATCTTCGGCTCGACCACGCCGAGATCCACCCCCGCTACCCCCGTCGCCGGGTCCACCGGGACAACGGCGAGATCCGGGAACGGACACCCGGCTTCCCTCGTGGCCACGCCAAGATCGGCGCACGCCTCCTCGGCGTGCCTCTGTCGCTCCCGGACAACTCGTGAGAGGTGAGACTCAGTCATGGGACCCCCGCTCCCGTCCTCGAGCGGGGCCAGGAACGACCCATCCGCCGTCGAGGTCCACTCATCGCCGCCGCCCTCGGGACAGAGGTGGTATGAGAACACACCTTCACCCGGCACGTTGACCGCCACGCCCGCTCGATCGTCGGCTGAGTCGCGTGCCAGATCGCCGAGTTGAGGCCAGGTACGGGCGGCCCCCCGAGGGGCACCGCGAAGGGAGCCGCCCCTGGGGGTCCTACGTCGTCCGCTCATGCGACAGAACGTATGCGGGCGGTTACAGCCGAGTATGAATCAGTGGAATGCCGCCCTATCCGTCCAGGTGGAAGCGGTCAGACATGCGCCTCAACTTCTCCCGGGTAGTGGTCCGTTCGGCGTAAACGATCTTCCTGAGCGTGGCGCGCGCGATGGGATGGTTGCGGATCAGTTGCGGAGCGATACGCTCCGCTTTTTCGAGTTCCGCCAAAGCTCGGTCCCGGTGTCCGTCCCAGAGCCAGGCCCGAGCCACGTCCATGCAATGGTGGCCGCGACGCGAGTTCGGTAGCGCCTCGATCTGCGCCGGGTCGGATCGCTCGGCGAGCGCCAAGGCTTGCGAGTGATCCCCCATTTCCACCTGTACAGAGATGGCATGGATCAGGACATTCCCGGGCGAGAAGGTCAGGGAGTGCCGATCGAAGGTCGGCTGCTCGGTGAGCCGACCCGCTGCCTCGCGGGCCTGGTGGATGTGATCTTCACAGACGGGAGGATCACCAGCGCGAGCGGCAGAGACGGCGGCCCGCAGGTGCAGTGTCCCCCATGCGCGCACGGCCAAGGGATCGCCTGCGCGGTACTGCCCCTCGATCGAGCCCAGCGCCCGATCCGACAGTACGACGGCATCGGACCAGTCCGCGCTGGCCCACATGTCCCATACCCGCATCCAGTCAGCTACGGCGGGAAGCACTGGATCACCTGAAAGCCGAGCGGCCCAGGCTGCGCGCTCACACGCCATCGTGACCAGCTCCGCGTGTCCGAGGGCGTGAGCCGACGTGTGGGCGAACTTGCAACACACCGCATAGACCGAGAACGCCTCTTCCCGCTCTCGGCCGGTGGACACCTCAGCGAGCGCGCGTGCTTCGCGGAGCATGTCCGGCAGTACCCGCAGGATGGCAACGTTCGATGCAGTATCGCGGAGCCGGTGAAGGCGTAGCGTGTCACGCCACAGCTCGGCAGACGGACGGGGCGCGCCGTCGAAAACCGGAGTCAAATCGTAGCGACGCAGCTCACGCAAGATGCCCGAGGCTGACACCTGCCACTGATTCTCGGACGACTTGCCCGCCACGTACGGACGCTCTATCAGGTCGTTGGGGTGGCAGTGCAGAGCCGCCGCAAGCTGGTTGATGATGCTTGCCCTATCAAGTTCCACCCTGCCGTTTTCGACCTTGGACACCCACCCTTGGGTTCTGCCCATCGCCGCGGCCAAGTCGGCCTGCGGCATGCCCAGCCGTAGGCGTTGGCGCTTCACGCGCTTGCCGATGGCCTCCCGTTCCTCCAGCACCGCTTACCCTCCCTCGTGACTACAGGGACCGTACCGGCACACCGGCCGGGTGTACGAGCTGACCGGGCCGGCGGTCATCACGCCGCGTCAGCAGGCGGAGGTGATCGCCGCCGCGCTCGGCTCGCCCGTACGGTTCCACGAGCTCACCCTCGACGAGGCCAAGGCCACGATGACCCGGTTCGTACCGGCCGAACTCGCCGACGACACCCTGGACATCATCTCCGCCCCGAACCCGGCCGAACTGCGGATCAGCCCGGACGTCGAACAGGTCCGCGGCCGCGCCCCGCACCCCTTCCACAACTGGGTCGCCCGCAACATCGCCGCCTTCCGCTGAGGGACGACACGACGGCACCCGAGCTGGTTGCGGGGAGCGGGCGCGGCCCGGTCGGAGCGGCGGCCCCGCTCCGACCGGGGCGGGTCAGGCCCTCGTGGCGGCCGCGCGCTCGGCGGCGCCGCGCTCGACGCAGAACTCGTTGCCCTCGATGTCGGCCATGGTGACCCAGCCGCTGCCGTCCGGGCGGCGGCGGTCGGCGACCACGGTGGCGCCGAGGGCGAGCAGCCGTTCCACCTCCTCGTCGCGGGTGCGGTCGGAGGGCTGGAGGTCGAAGTGGAGGCGGTTCTTGCCCGCCTTGTCCTCGGGGACGGCGACGAAGAGCAGGTCCATCCGCTCCCCCACGATCAGAGCCTCGGGGTCACCGGGCTTGTCGTCGTCGGCGAGCTTGGTCTCGAGGACCGCGGCCCAGAAGGACCCGAGCCGGTAGGTGTCGGCGCAGTCGATGGTCACATGATGTATGAGAGAAGCCATGGCCGACACTATGACGCCCGGTCAGAAGATCGTCCACGGGATTCGCCGGCCGGCGCCCGTCCGGCCCGTGTGGGACGGGCGGGTGCCCGGCGGTCTCAACCGGCCAGGATGCGCTGCTCCTTCTCGGCCTCGATGCCGATCGGCACTCCGGTCAGCCCCTGGGTGTAGGTGACATTGGCCGAACCGCCGTTGCGCAGCCAGGCCCAGGTGTCCCGCGCGGTCTCGGCGACCGGACGGCAGCGCAGCCCCGCCGCCACCGCCTTGGCGCTGTCGGCACGCCAGGCCCCCTGCCAGTCGGGGGTGTCCGGGGCCCACAGCGGCAGCTCGCTCCAGGGTTCGACCTGGGCGGCGAGCAGGGTGGCGTCGTCCGTCCAGACCAGCTCGGCGTCCGATCCGGTGGCGCGGACGCAGGCGTCCAGGAAGTCGCCGTACGTGGTCCGGCCGATCGGCGCGGTGGTGACGAAGCGTCCGGTGAGGCCTTGGTCGATCAGGTCGAGCCCGAAGGCGGCGAAGTCCCTGGCGTCGATCAGCTGCATCGGCCGGGCCGGGTCGCCGGGGGCGAGGACCCGGCCTCCCCGGGCGATCCGCTCCAGCCACCAGGGCAGCCGCCCGATCGGTTCGTACGGGCCGTAGAGCAGACCGCAGTTGAGGACGGACGAGTGCTCGCCGAACTGCTCGAGCAGGGCACGCTCGCAGCCCGCCTTGAGGGCAGTCGCGAACGGCTGGTCCTGCGGCGTGTCCGCCGGGCAGTCCAGCGTCCGGGACGACTCGTCGACGGGCCGGGCGGGCCAGTCGGCGAAGGCGTGGACGGAGGAGACGAAGCTGTAGTGGCCGGCGCGGCCGCGCAGCAGCCGGGCGGTCTGTGCGACGTCGTACGGCTGCTGTCCCGAGGTGTCGACGACCGCGTCCCAGCGCCGTCCGTCGACCAGGCGCTCCAGGTCCTCCGGCCGGGTCCGGTCGCCGCGTACCGCCTCCACGTGGTCGAGGTCGGCACCGCTGACCCCGCGGTTGAAGGTGGTGACCTGATGGCCTCGCGCGAGCGCGTCTGCGACATAGGCACGCCCGAGGAATTTGGAGCCGCCCAGCACGAGGATCTTCATACCTGACAGCCTGTCCACGGCCGGCCGCCCGTACACGGCCGGCGCGCTCCGCCTTCCTGGCGGGGGCTCACCGCACCCTGCTCCAGGGGACGTCCGGCGTGAGCACGTCGTGGATGCAGCGGCGCAGTCCGTTGCTGTCGGAGACCGGGGGGATCCACGGCACCTGCTGGAACCGCTCGCCGAGCCGCCACGCGGGAGCGTGTTCGTCCCGGTCCTTCGCGGGCGAGTTGGGCGGCCGGTCTGCCGTGCAGGGCGGAGGAGGTGCGCGGGATCCCGCCGGCCGCCGTCGCCAGGACGAAGGCGGTGGCGTCGCGGACCTCGGGGTCGGGAGGACACATCGTGCTGTCCTCCGTCCACCGGCACCGTCCGAACGCCGGGTCCAACGGCCGATGATCAAGAACGCCGACACCCCTGAACAGGCAGTTTGAGGCTTACCGACGGTCCCTCACCAACCGCCACGGCAGCGTGAGATGGATCACAGCCGCGGCTCGGCCGCCTGCACCCCGTTCGACTGTTCGCGATCAAGAACTCCCAGGTTGGGGCAGATTCTCACAGGAAACGTTCAGCTTCGAACTGTTCACATCAACCATCAACTTGAAGTCTGTTAATTTTTGCAGAATTGTCATGCGTTGACTGGTATTCATATGAACCAGCACGCTTCGGCGGCATGAAGAGATCACTTCTGAGCAGCTCGCTCATCCTCGCAGCCAGCACCCTCGTCATAGCCGGCGCCGGAGTCCCCGCCGTGGCCGCCGCCCCCGCCCCCCAGCCCCAGGCTCCCCAGAGCAAGGCCGTCCAGGACGCCAACGCCCAGGTCGCGGCCCACCCTGACGCCGTGAAGGCCGGCGCCGACGACCGCTTCGTCGCCACCAACGTGCAGGTCGACGCGGACGGCACTCGCCACGTCCACTTCAACCGGACCTACCGCGGCCTCCCCGTCCGCGGCGGCGACGTGGTCGTCCACTCCGCCCCCAACGGCACCCTCGACTCCGCCAGCCTGACCCAGGCCGCGCCGCTCTCGCTCTCGGTGACCCCCTCAGTCACCGATCAGCAGGCGATCGCCAAGGCCGCCACGCTCTTCAGCGGCACGCGCGGCAGCAGCACCGCCGTCCTGACCGTGGACGTCACCGGCGCCTCGCCGAAGCTGGTCTGGGAGGTCGTGCTCAACGGCACCGGCGCGGACCACTCCCCCAGCCACCTCCACGTCCTGGTCGACGCCCTCACCGGCGCCACCGGCGAGAGCTGGGACGGCTTCTCCGCGATCCTGCCCGACGGCACCAAGCGCGTCACGACCAAGGCGGCCCCCACCGCCGTGTCGGCGCCCGCCGCCGCAGCCGCCCCCGCCGCCGCCCTGGCCGCCGCGGCCTCCACCGGTACCGGCAAGGGCTACCAGGTCGGCAACGTCAGCGTCAGCACCACGCAGAACTCCGCCACCAGCTACACCCTCAAGGACCCGGTCCGCGGCAACGGCGAGACCCGCGACGCGCAGAACCAGACCACCACCGACGACTCCCCGCCGGCAGGCTGGGGCGTGGCCCTCAACGACGCCGACAACGTCTGGGGCAACAACGCCCTGACCGACCGCGCCACCGTCGCCGTCGACGCCCACTACGGCATCCAGGCCACCTGGGACTTCTACAAGAACGTCCTCGGCCGCAACGGCATCAAGAACGACGGTGTCGGCGCCCGCTCCTTCGTCCACTACGGCACCAACTACGACAACGCCGGCTGGGACGACGCGAGCTTCTCGATGATCTACGGCGACGGCGCCGTGGGCTCCAAGCCGTTCACCGAGATCGACGTCGCCGGCCACGAGATGAGCCACGGCGTCACCGCCGCCACCGCCGGCCTGATCTACAGCGGTGACGCGGGCGGCCTCAACGAGGCCACCTCGGACATCATGGGCACGATGGTCGAGTTCAACGCCAACAGCCCGGCCGACACGCCGGACTACCTCATCGGCGAGAAGATCGACATGAACGGCAACGGCACTCCGCTGCGCTGGATGGACGACCCGAGCAAGGACGGGAAGTCCGTCAAGTGCTGGTCCACCAGCACCAGGACGCTCAACCCGCACTACTCCTCGGGTGTCGGCAACCACTTCTTCTACCTGCTCGCGGTCGGCTCCGGCCAGTCCCAGTGGGGCAACAGCCCGACCTGCGACGGCTCCTCGGTCGCCGGCATCGGCAACGACGCGTCCACCAAGATCTGGTACCGCGCGCTGTCGACCTACATGACCTCCAACACCGACTACCCGGGTGCCCGCACCGCCACCGTCAAGGCCGCCAAGGACCTGTACGGCGCCGGCAGCACCCAGTGCGCCGCGGTGGAGAAGGCGTGGAGCGCGGTCTCCGTCGCCCCGACCGCCACCACCTGCGGCGGCGGCACCACCCCGCCGCCGTCCACGGGCAACCTGCTGCTCAACCCCGGCTTCGAGTCCGGCACGAGCCCCTGGACGGGCACCTCCGGCGTCATCACCAATGACGCGGGCGCGGCCCCCCGCACCGGCTCGTACTACGCCTGGCTGGACGGCTACGGCTCCGCGCACAGCGACACGCTCTCCCAGTCGGTGAGCATCCCGGCGACCGCCACCGCGCCCAAGCTGACCTTCTGGAACCGGATCACCACCGCCGAGACCGGCAGCACGGCGTACGACACCCTGAAGGTCCAGGTCGTCAACGGCACCACGACGACCACCCTGGCGACCTACTCGAACGCCGACGCCACCTCCGGCTACGTCCAGCGCACGCTCGACCTGTCGGCGTTCAAGGGCAAGACCGTCACGATCAAGTTCACCGGTACGGAGGACTCCTCCCTCCAGACCAGCTTCCTGATCGACGACACCTCGGTGACCGCCGGCTGATCCCGGCCCCCGAACCGGTGGACCCGGGCGGTGGACGCACGACGTCCCGCCCGGGTCCACCGCATTTCCGGCGACCGCCGCGGCCTCGCCGCCACGGTCGCGCCGCCCGTAGTCGCGTCAGGCCGGGGACGCGGCGTTGTAGGCGTCCGGCCAGCCGGCCGTGGTGCGGTCGGCGCGGGTGAAGACGGCGGCCCCGGTGCGTCCTGACGAGGGGTCGGCGTCCCGTGGTGCGGGGTAGCGGACCTCCGTGGTACCGCCGGTGCTGGTGTGACGTGCGAGGGCGGAGCCGTTCCAGGTGACCACGGTGGCGCCGCGCGCGGCGCGGACGCGTGCGTGGTCGGGGTGGAGGGTGACCTCGGTGCCGGTGGCGCGGGAGTTCAGCAGTGTGAGGTAGTCGGCGGGGGTGAGCCGACAGCTGGCGGGTGGCGTGGTGCCGGGCCAGTCCGGGGAGTCGATGCCGCGGGCGCGGGCGGCCTGCCACATGCCGGGGACGAGGGCGTGGGTGTGCGCGGGGGTGGCCATCTGTTCGCACATCCACAGCAGCCGGCCGGCGCCGCGGGTGGGCGCGAGGGTGCGCCAGCGGACGCGGTGGGCCAGGTCGGCGGCGGTGAGCGCGATCCAGGGATGGACGGTGGCGAGGGGGCCCTGGGCGCCGAGCCAGGCCAGGTAGCGCCGGGCCTCGTCCAGCACCGGTGCCATGGAGTCGGCGGGGATGCCGCGGATGTAGGCGGGCCGGCCGCGGAACGCGCGAGGCGCGCGGGCGACCAGCAGCAGGACCGCCCGCGCGAGATCACCGGCGACCGGCTCCCGGTCGTCCTCCTCCTGGTCGTCGGCGGGCTCGGACCCGTACGGCCCGCCGAGGGTCCGCAGGACGTTGTAGAGCTCGGTCTTGGCGCGGTCGGTGAAGGGCGCCTGTTCGAGCACGGGCAGGCGGGTGGCGAGGGTGGTGATGAGGGTGTCCTCGGCGCTGTCCGGATCGCGCGGGACCGGCAGCTGGGCGGTGGCCTCGGCTACGGTGGCGGCGAGGTCGGCGTCGACCATGAAACGGCTGGTGAGGCGGCCCAGTTCGGTGGCTCCGAGGTGGTCGTCGCCGCCGTCCGGGTCGGGGCTGCGGGTGAGGTAGGCGGCGTCGGTGAGGAAGTCGGTGGCGTCGTGGAGGGGGTCGAAGGGGTGGTGGCCCTGATGGAAGGCGAAGGTGCCCTTCCACCAGTTCTCGGCCTGCGCGGTGGTGGCAAGGCGGCTCTGGACGGCTTCGGCGAGCAGGTGGTCGGGCAGACGCTCGCGGATGCGGGAGGTGACGGTGTATCCGGCGGCGAGACGGGCCTGCCAGTGGTGGCGTTCGCCGGGGGTGGTCAGCAGGTACGCGTACCCTTCACGTTCGCCCGCGCCGATGCGGCCCGCCCGGCCGAACATCTGCTGGACCATGGACACCTCGATGCGGCTCATGCCGATCTGGGTGTCGCGGACGATGACCGCGCGGGCGGGCAGGTTCACCCCGGCGGCGACCGTGGAGGTGGCGACGAGGATGTCGGCCGCGCGGGTACGGAAGGCCTGTTCGGCCTCGCGCTTGTGCGGCCAGTCGCGGTAGTGGAGCCGGACACCGGCCTTGGTGCACAGGCGCTCCACGAGGTCGCTGTCGTCCGGGTCGGCGCCGGTGGTGTCGACGCCGCGGTCGTGGGCCAGGGCGAGGGCGGTGGTGCGCACGGAGCGTTTGCTGCCGCAGAACACCAGCACGCTGCCGCCGTCGGCGGTGTGGTGGCGGGCGAGGTCGACGGTGCGGCGGGTACGGAACTGGCTGCGGGTGGCCCAGTCGGAGGCGTCGGCCTCCGGAGGCAGAGCAGGCAGCTGCCAGGTCAGTCGGGTGGGCCGCCACGGCGAGCGGACCAGACGGGCGCCGAGCCAGGCGGCGAGCTGGTCGGCGTTGGCGACGGTCGCGGACAGCCCGACGATCCGCACCCGGGTGGCGTCGTCGCGGACCCGGGCCAGGAGGGCCTCCAGGACCGGCCCGCGGACCGGGTCGCCGAGCAGGTGGATCTCGTCCACGACCAGGCAGCCGACCTCCGCGAGCGCGGCGCGCAGCGAGCCGGCGCGGCAGATCGCCTCGAACTTCTCGGTGGTGGCCACCCACAGGTCCGCGTCCCGGATGAGGTCGGTGTCGACAGCGGCTTCGCCGGTCAGGCGGACCACCCGCAGCCCGGCCGCGCGCCAGGCGGCGAGGTCACGGTCGAGTTCGTCGGTCAGGGAGCGCTGAGGGACGAGCCAGGCGGCCTTGCGGCCGCGCCGGTGGGCGGTCAGGGCGGCGACCATGCCGATCGCGGTCTTGCCTGCGCCGGTGGGGGCGACGACCACCACGTGCTCGTCGCCGTCGGTGACGGCGGGGACGGCGGCGGCCTGGACGGGGTTGAACGCCGGGTGCGGCAGCAGCGCCCGCCAGTCCTCGGGAACCAGGTCCTCGACGGGGACGAACGCCTCGATGTCGCCGTCAGGGAGGTCGTCCAGGGCGTCCCACTGGGCGGCGAAGGCGTCCCGGGCCGCGTACGCGGCGGGGCCGGTGACCGGCGACTGCGCGCCGCCGGGCCAGGCGGCCGGCTCCACGGGCGCGCCGAGGTCGGAGAGCGTGGTCACCACCTCGTCCTCCGCCCAGTGCTCCGCGACGCGCACCCGGGCGCCGAGGCCGGTGAGGGTGCGGCGCAGGTCCTCGAACCGCTCCCCCGCCGGAACGATCACCCGTACGTCGTCGGCGGCGCGCAGCGCGGGCTCGGGCACGCTCCGGGCGGGGTCGGTGATCTTGGCCCACCACAGGGCCCGCGTCTCCTTCTGGGCGGGCAGGGGCAGGTCCTCGGGCCACGCCGGGGCGGCCGGGGGTACGGGTTCCCGGGAGGGGCGGGGCAGGCGGATCGCGGTGACCGTCACGCCGGGCCCGGCCTGGCAGGAACCCGTGTCGAGGCCGGCCACCAGCCGTGCCGCGGCGCGGACGGTAACCGTGGGAGCGGCGGGCGGAGCCGTGGGCGCGGCCCGCAGGAGCTTGTCGTAGGTCTTCGCGCCGAGGTCGGCGAGCGTGAACGCAGCCGGGCAGGCGGGGCAGACGATGGCGACGTAGCGGAGTTGGCGGCCCATGGACTCGTACGGGCGGCGCAGCGAGTGCAACGGCCCGTCGCAGCCGGGGCACGGGCGGGGCAGCTGCTCCTGGTAGGTCCAGCCCGGCTCGGCGAAGCGCGGCAGCAGGCCGTCTACCGGCAGGTCGCTCCCCCACCTGTCGCCCATGAGCTGCGGAACCGTCAGATCACCGGCCTGGTCGTGTGTTTCGTGCACGGTGCTCACTGTGTCAGCCGGGGCCCGGCCGGTGCCAGTGGGGTCGGGCCACGTGGTAGTGCGGGCCGGGAAGGGCGACCGGCGCGGGCCGCGCCTTCGCCCGCGTGGCTCTGTTAACGAGCTCACCTTCGGTGGTCGGCGACCACAGTTCACAGAGCTCGCCTCGCCGAGGCGTGATCAATAGGGTGTTTCAGGACGTGGTGGTCGGCCACGCGCACATGCGAACGCTCGGCAGGGCCTTGTCCGAGCTCGCTGAGAGGCACTACTGATGCACCCGAGTGCGGCCCGGCTGGCTGGGATTCTGCCGCCGCACCCCGGAGCCGGCGATCCCGTCGACTGGGACGAGGCTGCCGGCAGGTGGGGCACTCCGTTCCCGGCGGACTACCGCGACTTCGTCTCCACCTACGGTGGCGGGTCGATCAATTGCTCGCTGTCCATAGGGCTGCCGCTGGAGGTCGCCCAAGGCCCTCGCGGCCCCCTGAGCTTCGAGGTGCTGATCGAGTGCGGGTATGAGCTCCTCGACCTGGACCCCGGCGACGGCCCGGTCCTGCAGGGGAGGATCTCGTGGGCCATGGATTGCAGCGCCAACCAGGCGTTCTGGAACACCGCGGATCCGGATCCCGACAGCTGGACCACTCTCGTACTCACCCGAAGTGGTGACTGGGTCGAGTACGACTGCGGCATGGTCGACTTCCTCTCCGGGTTCCTGACCGAGGAGATCAGTCCTCAACCCATGGGCATGTTCTCCCCGGACCGGCCGGTCTTCCTGAACTGGCGGGAGGAACGACGTCTCAAGGAGGCGGGCATCGATCCCTGGCCTCACCTCTGAATGGCCGAAGCGGTACTCAGCCAGCCAACTTGACTCTGTCGGGGATCTTGGAGTTTTCCGGTGCGGCAGCATGGTCGACGGGCATGCTCGGGCTGTTCCGTAGACCGATGACGCTCTCGAGGTGCCCGTTGTCCCTGCGCCCCCGTTCCGGCGAGCATGTTCCACCTCTGACCGCGCAGATCGCACGGGCGAGCAACCCGGTTGGCACGACCGCGATATGGGTGCGGGACCGGCTGGACGGGCTGTGGCACGACGAGGACTTCGCTCACTGGTACCCCAGGGACGGACGTCCGGGAGACCGAGCAGGTGTGTCGGTGCCAGCGCGACGGCCACCAGGGGTCACCCGGTGCGGCGGGGTGCTGTAAGTCGGTCAGGTTGCATGCCGCGGGTCGATAGCCCGCAGAGGGTGGACTCGGCCAGGATGGGCGTGCGGGCGGCGGCCCCGGACGACGGGTGTACTCGGCGTGGCGGGCAGTCCCTCGGCCGTGAGGAGCCGTACGTTCGCCGGTCCGTCCAGCTCCAGCAGTGCGATGAGATTCAAATCCCCACCGTGGCCCGCCCCTGCACCGTGTGTGCATCCGGTCGTTGGCACGCGGGTTCACTCGGCAGGTGTGAGCCCGCCAGGCTCGACCGCACGGAAACCGCCGAGCCCGCAGCCCGTGCCCGTGCCCGTGCCCGTCCTACGGTGTCCGGCGCACTGGCTCAGATCCCAGTACCGCCCCTCGGCAACCCAGCCTGGACCGACACCCACGCCAGAACCAGCTCGTCCCGGGGCACATGTGACTACCAGCGCCGACCTCATGAAGCGAGCAGCGACAGCCCGACCAGGCCCGCCCCCTTGCCGGGGCGGGCGTCGCGAATCTCCGGGTGCGGCCGCCGATGACGGTGCGGCTCGTGTGCCGGCGCAGACGCAGAGGCACCCCGCACACGGACACGTGAGGAGCGCCCGCTCATGTGCTTGAAGGTCAGACGGGGCGGATGTGCTCGGCCTGCGGACCCTTCTGGCCCTGCACGACGTCGAAGGTCACCTTCTGGCCCTCCTGGAGTTCACGGAAGCCCTGGGCATCGATGTTCGAGAAGTGGGCGAACACGTCGGGGCCGCCGCCGTCCTGCTCGATGAAGCCGAAGCCCTTTTCCGCGTTGAACCACTTCACAGTGCCGGTAGCCATGCGCTTCTCCCTCGTGGGAACCGATCGGGTCCCGCTGGTACGGGCCCGGAGGTGATCGCCTTGGTCCGGAGAAGCGTTGAACAACAAGTACGCCCACGGCAGGTACCCGCGGGCGGGACTTCGGAACCACGACTGCTTGATTACGACGTTACACCGCAGGGGCCCCACAACCAGGCAGCTGAACCGGACACGGAGCCGCGCGGCTGTGGCGCCCGTACGCGCTTCGGTTTGGGCCGCCGGCGTCCGCGAACGCGAGCGAAACTCCCTGCTGAACAGATGCGGGAGGCCTCGCACAGGCAGACCCTGGGAGGGGAACCGACCGCGGAGGAGAGCGATGACCAGTACCAGTGGCTCGCGCGAACCGAGCGCCATGGTGCACATGTCGATCTCCGGTGCGCCACCCCTGGCGAACGTCGTCGCCGACACAGTGGGGCAGTCATTCAGGCTGATCACCGTCCCGGGTCCTGGCACAGCAGGGGACTACGTCTCACCCGCCGATCAGGTGGTCCGCACCCGGTGGCAGGTGGACACGTCGGCGACGATCGAAGACACCACCGCGCAGCCGGTTGCCCTCGCGGATGCCGGTGCCGACCCGGTGAAAGTGGAGCTCAGCGGTCGAACCGATGCCGTCGTCAGGGTCGAGGCGCTGATCCGCGCCCGTTTCCACGCCGGACCGCCGGCGGGGTTTTCACAGGCGTTCCAAGTGTGGCCAGGAAGTCCGCCGCACGCCGCAGGCCGACTGTGACCGACAGTCGCACACCGCCGTCCACCGGGCCCCTGGGCAGCTCTGCCGTCCCTCGTCACGGATCGCGTCTCGCAGCGGTGCCGGTCGGGCAGACGGAAACCTGCAAGGTGGGCTCCCTTCGCCGGCATGGTCCGGATCAGGTGGTGGAGGTCGCCTTCCGGTCTCACAGACCTTCCAGCCTCTCAGCCCGACCGTCGACAAACGCCCCGCGCGGAGCCTCCGCCCATCGCCCGAGGCCATCCGGTCGAACTCCCTCGCTCGCCCTGCAGGCCACTTCCCACAGTACTCTCGCCCCCGCCCGGCATCAGGGCCGAACGGCCCCATCGCTGCCCGGGACCAGGCTGGCTGACCGAGCCGAACAGCGGCCGATCGGCATCGTCTACCTCTTCGCCGCCATCTTCCCCGGCCTGGCAACCCGTGGCCGCGGAAAACTTTGGCTACGGACGGCACAAGAACGACCAGCCGTTGGGCGTCCGGCAGGCGTTGTGCGACTGGAGAGCAACTCGACCCCGGGCTGCCCCCTCGGCTCACCGATACGCGTGCCAGTCCGCCCTACCCACGCACCGGGTGACGGTCTACCTACTGAGGCTTTCAGGGTGGAGTCGGTGGGGTGAGTGGCAGGCCGGTGCCGGCCGGGCATCCATCGATAAGGGCGGGTCGAAGTGGGATGTGCCGCAGTCCGCGTCGGAGGGTGCGGGTGAGGTGATCCGGATCGGTGAACGCGGTGTTCGCCGTCGGGCCGCGACGCAGGAGTGACCAGATGCCCTCGACCGGATTGAGGTCCGGTGCATATGGGGGCAGTTGGAAGACGGTGAGCCAGTCGTGCTTCGCCGCGTACTGCTTCATGCCGACGGGCAGGTGAGTGTTGAGATTGTCCCAGACCAGGACGATCGGGCCGCCGAGCTGAATATGTGCCCGGACGGCGAGGTCGCGGTAATCGGTCCAGGCGAAGCTCTTGCGGGCTCCCTTGAGTGGCATGTGGAAGCGTGGCCGGTAGATCACCCTGCTCTGCCCGCCGGGCTTGTAGCAGCACAGCGCGGCCACCGAGATCCGGCGCCGGGAACGTCCCCGGACCCGGACCACGGGCGTGTGCCCGCGCCGGCCCCAGGTGCGGGCACGCGGCGGCGTCATCGCGAATGCTGCCTCGTCCTCGAAGACGACCCAGGCCCCGAGCGCCGCCGCGGTGCTTTTACCCGCGGCCACACCTCCTGCTTCCACAGCTCCACCGCGCGCTCGTCCCGCTCGAGTGCCCGGCGGGCCGGGGCCTGCCAGGACCAGCCGTGCCGCTTCAGCAACCGCCACACGGTCGCGATCGACAGCCGTATCCGGAACCGTCGGCCGATCACCGCCTGGACCCGGACCAGCGTCCAGCGCTGCTCCTCGAAGCCATGGGCGGCCGGCCCCTTGCCCGACTCCGCCGCCAACTCGGCGAACTGGGCCGCCGACAACTTCGGCACGCTCGCCGGACCCGCCGAGCGCAGGGCATCCGCACCGCCCTCACGCCAGGCCCGCCGCCAACGCTCCACCGACCGCTCGCTGAACCGCAGCTCCCGGGCGATCACCGCCGTCTTCTCACCCGCCTCGAACCGAACCCCGGCCTCCAGCCGCACCTGTTCACGAAACGCCCGCCGCTCAGCGGTCAGGCCCCCACCCTGCGCGTACCGCATACCACCGGCATACCGCAGGGATCACTACCTGTCACCACCGACAACAGAACGAAAACCTCAGTAGTCCGCCAGTACGTGGCAACCAGCAGCACCCGGTCCTCCAGACAGAGCCGCCGCGGCCGGCCGCGCTGGACGTCACCTCCGCGACGGCGGACCAGCGGCGACCAGCTTGCGGAACCGCGGCTCGCTCAACCCCGAGAACGGCTCGATCCACATCGGATCGCTCACTGGGATCACCCCACCCATGCCGTGACCAACGCCGAACCAGGCGGACAGTTGCGGGACAGCCTTTAGCAGGACCTCTTTCCGCAGGAGTTCGAAGACGAGCCAGAACCGGTTCTCATGAACGGAGCCACCGCGGGTCGTCGCATGGAGAAACCCCAGCTTTCTGGGGTACCCGGGGCCCGCGCGGCGTCGAAGACTGTGGGTATGGACACCATCGAGAAGACCCGAATCGCAGACGACCGACTCGCAGCCAACCGGGAGACCGTGCGTGCCTTCATCGACGCACTGTTCACCAAGGGTGACCTGACGGCCGTCGACACGTACCTCGCCGAGGACTTCCTCAACCACGACCCGCCCGTCGGCTCCGACACCACCCGTGAGGGCATGCGCGCGGCCGCCGCCCTGTTCCGCGGGGCGTTCCCGGACTGGCACGCCGCTCCCGACTTCATGGTCGCCGAGGACGACCTGGTCGTTGAGCACTTCAGCGCCAGCGGCACCCAGCGCGGTGAGATCTTCGGTGCGCCGGCCACCGGCCGCACCGTCACGCTCCGTGGGATCAACATCTTCCGGCTCCGGGACGGCCGCATCGTCGAGCGCTGGGGCCGGCTCGACGAGCTGGGGCTGCTGCGCCAGCTCGGGCTCGCCCAGGGGCCCGGGTAGCCCGCGGTGGTCGGGAGTAGGCTCGTATCCGTGGCAGTTGCGGCCGTGGAACGCCGGCTCGCCGACATCGAACGACGGTGCCGGGGCGGGCTGGACACCACCACGCTGGGCACGGAGATCGTCGGCCGTCTGCGCCGGGTGGTCCCGGCGGAGGCGGCCTTCTCCGCGACCGTCGATCCGGTGACCCTGCTGTTCACCTCGGCGACCGCCGAGGACCCGCTCGGTCCCGCGACGGCGATGTTCCTCGACAACGAGTTCGGGGGCCCGGACGTCAACAAGTTCGCGGGCCTCGCCCGGGCGGCGGATCCGGTCGGCTCGTTGGACCGGGCCACCGAAGGCAACCGGACGGACAGCGCCCGCTACCGCGACATCATGGCCCCGCTCGGACTCGGCGACGAACTGCGCGCCGCGCTGGTCACCGGGCACCGCTGCTGGGGCGTGCTGTGCCTGCACCGGGAGGCCTCCTCCCCGGGCTTCACCCCCGAGGAGATCGCCCTGGTCCGGCGCATCGCCCCGGTGCTGGCGGCCGGCCTGCGCACGGCGGTGACCGCCGCGCCGCCTTCACCGGTCGCCGCCGGCCCGGACGGGGTGGGTCTGATCCTGCTCGACTCCGCGCTCAGGACCGTGTCCATGAGCCCGGAAGCCGAGCAGTGGCTGAGCGACTTCCCCGACGGTGACCGGCAGGAGGCGGGCCGGCTGCCGGTCAGTGTGCTCGCGGCCGCCGCCGGCCCGGTGCCGTCGACCGTCCGCATCCGCGGGCGCTCGGGGCGGTGGCTCGCCCTGCACACCAGCCGCCTGGGTCCGCAGATCGGCGTGGTGGTGGAACCGGCCCGGCCGGCGGAGCTGGGAGCGGTCCTGCTCAGCGCCCACGGACTCACCGAGGCCCAGACCCGGGTCGCGGCCCTGGTCATCCGGGGACACTCCACCCGCCAGCTGGTCGACGAGCTCCACATCTCGGCGAACACCGTGCAGGAACACCTGACCGCGGTGTTCGACAAGTTCGGTGTCCGCAGCCGCCGCGAACTCGTCGCCGTGGTGCTGGCGGACCTGTCGGGGTTCAGGTAGCGGCAACCGGTTCGGCGTCGACCACTCCGGCGTGGACCGGTTCAGCGCCGCCCGGTTCGTCCGCGTCGGGTCAGTGGCGGACGAACGGCAGGTCCGCCGGCCGTACCTGCTCGCGCGGCCCCGCTGCACGCAGCACGACGTCCAGCACCCGCGCCGGGTCGGCGGCGTAGGCGTGCGAGAACCACGCCATGTTGGCCTCGACCACGGCCCAGCGGTGGCCCGGGACGTACGGGTCGAGGAGTTGCCCGACATCCAGGGCGACGGCGCTCGGCAGCGTGTGCCCCGCCGCGGCGACCAGCCGCTCGACGAACTCCGTGATCTGCGCGGCGACGGCCCGGTCCTCGTGCTCCGTCCCGCCGCTCCGCTCCCTCCCGCCCGGCGTGTGCGTGCCGTCCGTCCTGAGCGGGCGCGGATCGAGCCGGCCGAACACCGCGTACCGGCTCGCAGTGGCGATCCGTCCGTCCAGCAGGAACAGCCGGTACTCGGCCGCGAATGTCACGACCTCGGAGAGCAGCACCGGCTCCGCCGGGTCCAGGCCGCCGGGCAGCCGGGAACCGTCCGCGTAGACGTCCGCCGGGAAGGACTTGTCGCGAGGCGGCTTGACGAACATCGGCCGGTCCAGTGCCCTCGCGTCCGCGACGGTCGCCGACCGGACCTCCCGCCCGGTGAACTCCTCCGGCAGGTCGGCGAGCCAGCCGTCCGCCGGTTCCAGCAGCGCGAACCCGAGTCGGTCGGCCAGCCGCTCACCCGCGACCGGGCCGCCGTACCAGTACGCCGGACCCGTCTCCGGACCGAGCGCCTCCGCGGCCCGGACCGCCATCCCGCGACCCGCCGCCTCGGCGGCCAGGAGTTCCATCGTCGATGTCCGCCGCCCAGGCATGACCAGCACCGCGCCCCTCCTCCGCCTTCGTCTTCGCCGCTCTGCGAACCGCCACGCTAGCCCCGCCGCCCCCGCCACCGCAGCCGATAATCCGGCGGAGCGGGTCCGGCCTCATCCGGTCGCCGAGCGTCCGGCCCCACCGGCCCCTGTCACTGCGGCCAACGTCAGGTCGGTACCGGTCAGCTCGCAGCTGGCCGCCCACAGCCGGGCGGCGGTCGTGGTGTCGGCGAGGTGGGTCCAGAGCGGCTCGATCCTGGGCGTACCGCGCAGCCCGAACCCCCGGGGGCTCACCATCTGGCCGCCGCCGATGCCCGGGTCCAGGACGGCCCGTACGGCGGACCAGGCGGCGGAGTCCTTGCCCTGGACGAGCAGCCCGAGCGGCAGGTGGCGCAGCCGCTCTCCGGCGGTTCGGACGTGGAACGGCGGGCGCGAGGGGGTGAGGAAGTCGAGCGCTCCGCCGGGGTGGACGACCACGCTCAGCGTCATGCTGCCGACGGCCCGCAGGCGGCGGTCGAGTTCGACGGCGAAGAGCATCTGGGCCAGTTTCGACCGCGCGTAGGTGCGCTTGGGCCGGTAGTCGCGCGTGCTGTGGAGATCGTCGAGGTCGAGGCGTTCGGACTTGGCGGCGAAGCTGCCGGTGGTGACGATCCGGCTCCCCGGGGCCGCCGTGAGCAGCGGGAGCAGGTGGTGGGTGAGGGCGAAGTGCCCCAGGTGGTTGGTTGCGAACATCAGCTCGTGGCCGTTGGTGGTTTCGCGGCGCGGTGGACTGTCGAGCGCCACACCGGCGTTGTGGACGACCGCGTCGAGGCGGTCCAGCCCCAGCGCGTGCGTGGCGGCCTTCAGCGAGGCGGGATCGGCCAGGTCCAGGGGCAGGTGCTTCACCTCGGCGCCGGGGACGCGCGAGGTGATGGAGGTGATCGCGTTCTCGGCCTTGGCGCGGTCGCGGCTGCCGAGGACGACCGTGGCCCCGGTGCCGGCGAGTTGCTCGGCGACGAAGTACCCGATGCCCGCGTTGCCGCCGGTGACCAGGAAGTTCTTCCCGTCGGCGCGGGGCAGCCGGTGGACGTCCCACTGCGGGGCCTGGGCAGTGGAGGGCTCTTCGGACGCGGCAGGCGTGGCGGGCATGGCAGATGCGGCAGGCATGGCGGGCTCCCGGTGGTTCGGAGTGGTCCGGCGGCGGGCGGGCGTGCGGGCGGGCGGTCGGCCACGCCCGGGTCCGACGCTCCCAGGTGCCACTCACATCCCACCGGCAGGACGCTGTCCGCCACTGACAGCCCACCGGCATCGTCGACCCAACTGCGGTCACCCCCGCCGTCTCCTTCTGGCGACCCCACACCCCGTCGGAGGGGAGGCCGTGACCGGTCAGGCCGTCGGATCCCCTGGGGCCGGTGCGACCTGACCTCACCTCAGGTGCGGGATCCGCCCGGTGCGCCGAAGCCGTCCGCGACGAGGCGGGTGGCCCAGCGGCGGAGGGCAGGGACGAGCGGGGGGTGGGTGAGGCCGGCGGCGGTGGCGAGGCGGTCGGCGGAGGTGGTGTCGTAGCGGTCCTCGGAGAGGAAGGTGAGGGTCTCCGGGTCGGCGCCGGTAAGGGCCCGGGGCAGGCGGCGGACCAGTGCGACGGGGATCAGCCCGCGGGGTGGGCGGACGCCGAGGTGGGCGGCGAGGGTGGCGATCAGGTCGGGGAGCGGCGGGGTGTCCGGGTCGAGGACGGTGTGGGCCGCGAGGGGCGCCTCGTCGTGGGCGGGCACGGCGGTGAGGAAGCGCGCGAGGTGGTCGACGGTGACGACGGGCACGAAGGTGCCCCGGGTACCGGGGAGCAGGGGGAGGCGCCCGCGGTGCAGCTGACGGACCAGTTGGGCGAGCCCGAGGTACTGGCCGGCCTCACCGGTCTGCGAATGCCCGATGACGCTGCTGGGGTTGACGGTGGTCAGCGGCACACCGAGGCGGGGTGCGGTCACCCGGACGGCGGCGTCGCCGAGTTGCTTGGAGGCCTCGTACGCGCCGAGGCGGGCGTAGAGCTCGTCGGTGGCGCGGGGGGTGAGCGGGTGGCGGGGGTCGGGCTCGCGGCCGACGCGGTAGCCGGAGAGGTGGACGAGGCGGCGCAGGTGGGGGCGGGTGGCGCACCAGTCGAGGACGTGCAGGGCGCCGTCGACGTTGGTGGGCTCGGCCTGGGCGCGGGTGAGCCCGAACTGGTAGCGGGCGGCGAGGTTGTGGACGTCGCGGATCGCGGCGAGGCGGTCGTCGTCCTCGGGTGTGAGGCCCAGGCCGGGGCGGGTGAGGTCGGCGGTGACGGTGGTGAGGGTGGTGTCATCGGCACCGTGCTCGCGCAGCCAGCGGCGCAGCGCGGTGTCGGCGCCTCCGCGGACGGCGGCGGCCACGGGTTCGCCGTCCGTGAGGAGTTCCAGGAGCAGCCAACGGCCGAGAAAGCCGGTGGCACCGAGGACGAGGGTGCGGGGTGGCGGCGGATCGGACGGTGTGCGGGTCATGGGCGGACTCCATTTATCTATAGACCGGTCTTTATATTTTTTGGTCACGCCGAGGGCGCGCGGACGACAGCACCGCACGCCTCAGGAGGGGTCGGCAGGCTTCCGGCTGCCGATCAGGTGACGGACGGCGTACTGGGCGTCCTCCAGCGGCTCGCGGCTGCGCCGGACCGACGCGAGCATCACCGCGCCCTCGAGCAGGGCGAGCGCCTGCCCGGCGCCGGTGGCTGCTTCGGCAGGGCCGAGGCCCTCCCGTTCGAGGCACTCCGCCAGAACGCGCTGCCACCGCTCGTACACCCCGGCGCAGACGGCCCGCAGCGGCTCGTTGGTTCCGGCGACCTCCAGCGCGACGGTCGCGATCGGGCAGCCCTTGGCGTAGTCGGAACGCTCCAGCCGGTCGGCGAAGACCTGGATCAGCCGACGGGTGATCGCACCGCTGTCCGCGCCCTCGGCGACCAGGGACGCGAGCAGGTCCTCGACCTCCCGGCCGGCGTCGGCCAGGGCGGCGGCGACCAGTTCGTCCTTGCCCTGCGGGAAATGGAAGTAGAGCGAGCCGCGCGGTGCGCCGCTCTCGGCCACGATCTGGTTGAGGCCGGTGCCGACGTATCCGTGCGCCTCGATCAGCGCCCGGGTGCCAGCGATCAGCCGGGCCCGGGTCTCCTCGCCCTTGACTCCCATGCGGAAACAATAGACCGGTCTGCATATTCGTGTCCACCGAACACCGCCGACGCCCTGCCCGGAGCCGCGGCCGCCGCCGCACCGCGGCCAGCGGCCGACCCGCCGTCACTTCACCGTGGTGAGCCACTCATCGACGGTGGTGACCTCCGCCTGACGGGGGAAGACCTTGCCGGTCAGCACGCGGTGGACCTCCGGGTCCGCGTCGGCGCAGCCGTCGGAGAGCACGGTGAGGCGGTAGTCGAGGTCGGCGGCCTGGCGGACGGTGGACAGCACGACGCCGCTGGTCGCGATACCGGTGAGGACGAGGTCCTCGATCCCGGCGCCGCGCAGCACGAGGTCGAGGTCGCTGCCGGCGAAGGCGCTGATCCGCTTCTTGGTGACCACGGTGTCGCCCTCCCGGGGTGTCAGCTCGGGATGGACGGCGGCGCCGGGGTCGGCAGGGGTGAACGCGCCCGGCGGCAGGGCGCCGAAGCTCTTGGTGCGCGCGGCGATCTCGGGGTGGCCGGGCCGGAAGCCGAGGACGACGTACACGACCGGGATGTCCGCGGCCCGGGCGGCCTCGACGGCACGGGCGAGCCGGGGCAGGTAGTCGGGTTGGTCGATGCGGCTCACGATGCCGACCTGGATGTCCATCACGAGCAGGGCGGTGCCGTTCACGGCGGTGTCTCCTTTGATGCAAGGCGGTGCGGTGCGATTCGGTGCAGTGCGGTGCGAGGTGCGGAACGGGTCCTGGGACTCGCTACCGGCCGCGGCTCTGGGGGTCCCCCGCCGCGGCCGGTGCGGGCGGTGCGGCCGGTGCGGCGATGTCCGGCGGCGGGGCGCCGACCTGCCGCAGCGAGCGGTCGGCGACGGTGACCAGCAGGTACAGGACAGCGGCGGCGAGCATGAACCACGCCAGCTGGTGCAGGCCCACGGTGTCGGCGCCGTGCCCGAGGAAGGCGCCGGTGGCCGCGGCGGCGACGATCGCGCCGAGGTAGCTGAAGGTGCGCAGCAGGCCGGCCGAGGAGCCGATCCAGGCGGGGTCCGCCTGGTGGTAGACGGCGCTCTGCAGGGCGAGCCCGTTGAGGCCCTGCGGGATGCCGAAGGCGAGCGCCACCACCAGCAGCAGCCAGATCGGGGAGTGCGGGCCGAGCAGCAGAACGAGTGTGCAGGCCGCGATCTGCCCGAGCGCACCGGCGAGGAGTTTGCCGCGGATCCGGCGGCGGCGGCCGGTGACCGCGGAGACAACGATCGCCGTGCCGAAGAGCGGGAGTTGGACGAGGCCGGCCTGCGGGGCGCTCAGCCCGCGGCCCTCCTGCATCCACTGGGTGCAGCCGTAGAGGAAGGCGTAGGCGACGGTGTAGGCGAGCAGGGCGCGGGTGTAGGTGGCGAGCAGTGGCAGGTTGCCGCCGAGTACCCGCAGGTCGATGAACGGATTGGCGGCGCGGTGCTCGCGGCGGCCGAAGCAGGCGGCCGCGAGGACGGTGACGGCGGGCAGGTACCAGTCGCCGGGCGAGGGGTGCATCAGGAACAGCAGCAGCGGGACGAGTGCCGCGGCGAACAGCGCCATCCCGGCGAGGTCGAGGGTGGTGGCGAGGCTGCCGCGGGTGCGCGGCGCCGGGGCGGTGCGCGGTAGCCGGCGGGCCCCGAGGTACAGCCCGGCGAGGGCGAGCGGGATGTTGACGGCGAGGGTGGTGCGCCAGCCGCCGAGGCCGATCAGCAGGCCGCCGAGGGAGGGGCCGATGACGGCGACGGTCTGGGTGGTGACGGCGAGCGCGGTCAGTACGGCGGCGGGGCTGTCGCGGCCGGTGCGGTCGGCCTCGCTGCGCACGAGGTACATGGCGGCCGGGTAGCCGGCGCAGGTGCCGAAGCCGAGCAGGACACGGGCGGTGATCAGCACGCCGAGGTTCGGGGCGAGCATGCCGACCACCCCGGCGATTCCGGTCAGTACGGTGCCGGCCAGGATCAGCCGGCGCGGCCCGTGCAGGTCGATGAGCCGGCCGACGACGGGCTGGCCGATCGCGGTGCCAGGTAGAGCGCGGAGACCAGCCAGGCGGTGGCGGCGGGCGCCGCTCCGAAGGCGGCGCCGATCGGCACCAGGGAGACGGCGAGGATCGCCGAGTTCACCGGGTTGAGGATCGCGCCGAGCATCATCGGGGCGAGCAGCCGGCGGTCGAAGGCGTCCTTCGGTGCGCCCGTACGGCCGGGGCGCGGGGCGGAGCGGAGAGTGCGCAGGTTCATGCGTCGGACAGCCTGTCCAGCAGGGCCAGTGCCTCGACGACGGTCTGCCGCTCCTGCTCGGTGAAGTGGGCCTGCAGCGAGCGGGCCAGCCACTCCTCGCCGGCGCGTCGGCAGTCCGCGAGGAAGGCCTGGCCGGTGTCGCTGAGCGAGACCAGCTGTCGGCGGCCGTCGCCGGGGTCGGGGCGGCGCAGCACGAGTCCGCGCTCGTCGAGGACGGCGAGCGTGGCGGCCATCGACTGCGGCCGGACCCGTTCGGCGGCGGCCAGGTCGCTGGCGGAGGCCGGGCCGTCCTTGCTCAGCCGGCTGAGTACGGAGGTCTGGGTGGGGGTGAGCCCGTCCGTGTCGTACGTCTGCCGGAGGCGACGGCGCAGCCGGCTGAAGACCACGCGCAGCTCCTGCGCCGCGCGGACGGCGGAGTCGGTGGCGGGGGCGGTGGGCTGTTCCATGCTTCCCACGCTAGAACCATCAGGCTGAACTGTCCAGTTTTGCTGTATAGCTGGGCTGCCCACTGTCGGACCGGACCAGACCGGGCCGGCCGGTCCGGCCCGGTCCGGTCCGACAGTGACCCGGCGTCAGGCGAGTGCGGCTCCGCCGTCGAGGGTGAGCACGGTGCCGGTCGCATAGCCGTTGCCCAGGAGGTAGAGGTAAGCCGCCGCCGCCTCCTCGGGGCTGCCGACGCGCTGCACGGGAAGGCCGCTGCCCTGCGCCCGGAGGAAGGACTCCGGGTCGGGCACGCTGCTGTCCCAGAGCTCGGTGCGGATCGCGCCGAGGCGGACCGCGTTGACCCGCAGGGGGGCGAGTTCCAGGGCCAGGGCCCGCGTCAGTCCCTCGACGGCTGCGGTGATGCTCGCGCCGAGCGAGGCTCCGGGTGCGGGCCGGGTCGCGAAGGCGCCGGAGGTGAAGGTGATCGAGCCGCCGGGGCGGAGCTTCGGCGTCGCGTACTTCGCGGCGAGCAGGGCACCCCAGAACCGGCGCTCGAAGAACGTTCGGGACTCCGCGGCGGCGAGGTCGGCGAGCGGCTTCAGCAGCAGGGGTTCGCCCGCCGTGTAGACGAGGTGGTCGAACTCGCCGATCCGGTCGAAGAAGGCGGCGAGCGCAGCCTCGTCGGCGACGTCCAGCACGAGGCCTTCGACCCGGCCGCCGCCGAGCTTCTTCACCGCCAGGTCGACCCGGCCCTGGTTGCTGGAGGCGACGACCACGTTCGACCCCTGGGCCGCTGCGGCCTGCGCGACGGCGAATCCGACGCCGGAGGTACCACCGATGACGACGACACGCTGGGTGTCTGCTGTGTTGTTCGTGTTGTTCGTGTTGTCCATGGCGAGGACGCTACGCGTGGCGATCGAGACGCTGAATGGCCTGAAGTCTTGATTCCCTGTCCGATCGTCTCGATCGCTGCGCGCTAGGGTGAGGGGATGGACATCCTCAGCGACACGCTCGCGGCCCTGCGCACCGGGCGTCCGTCCGTTGTCCGTACCGATGCACAGGCGCCGTGGGGTGTGCGCTTCCAGCCCATCGCGGGAGCGGGATTCCACGTCGTCGTCGAAGGGCGCTGCTTCCTCCTGCCGGTCGGCGGCGATCCGGTGGCCCTGGGGCCCGGTGACGTCGTGTTCCTACGGCGCGGCACCGATCACGCCATCTGTGACGCCGTCACCAGCGAGCCGGTCGCCTTCGAACCCGACCGCGTCAACACCTCCTCGCCGATCGGGCGTTTCACCCTCGAGGGCGCAGGCGCGCGCAGCGTGCTGGTGTGCGGGGCGTACCACCTCGACATCGACCGGCCGCATCCGCTGCTCGGCGACCTCCCGGAGGTCATCCACCTCCCGGCCGGCCCCGGTCGCCATCCGGCGCTGCGCTCGGCGGTCGACCAGCTCTGCGCCGAGATCCACCGGCCCCAGCCGGGTTCGGACTCGGTGGTCACCGCGCTCGTCGATCTCCTGCTGCTCTACATCCTGCGGTCCTGGTACGCCGAGTTGCCCGGGGAGCAGACGCAGGGCTGGGCCTCGGCGCTCAGCGACCCGTTGATCGCCCCGGCGCTGAAGGCGATCCACGACGACCCGGCGCACCCGTGGACCGTCGAGTCGCTGGGGCGCCGGGCCGGGCTGTCGCGCGCCGCGTTCGCCCGGCGGTTCACCACGGTGGTCGGCGAGCCGCCGCTCGGCTACCTGACGACGTGGCGGATGGCCGTCGCGGCGCGGATGCTACGCGAGACGGCCGACCCGCTGGGCACCGTGGCCGAGAACGCCGGCTACACCTCGGAATTCGCGTTCGCGAAGGCGTTCAAGCGGCACTTCGGCGCGCCGCCGGGGGCATATCGGCGCGAGCGGCGGACGGCGTCGGCTCCGCCGTCGGTGCCGGTCTGACTATCGTGGGCGGGAGTTCACAGGTCGGTGGCCCGCTCGTCGCGGGGCTCGTACAGGCCCACCGCGCCGCCTCCCGGCAGGCGGAAGCCGGTCAGCCGTCCCCAGCGCAGATCGGTGACGGGCCGGGTGAACTCCACTCCCCTGGCAGCCAGGTCCGCCACGGTCGCGTCCACGTCGTCGCACATCAGGTAGAGCTCGTGCGACTGAGGGCCGTCCGTCGGATGGACGGCGACCTCGGTCGGCGGGAGCTTGAAGATCAGCCAGCCGCCGCCCGCGTCGACGTACGGATACTCCAGCACGTCCCGGAGGAAGGCGCGGTCCGCTTCGGCGTCACGGCTGTGGATGACGACGTGCCCACCAGTGATCATGCGGCCATGGTAGGTCCCGTGACGGGCGTCACTACGGCACGACACCGTGGCGGGGCTCCGGGCGGCGTGGCCTGCCGAACCGCCCGTCACTCCGCGGCGGAACCGTGGGCCTCCAGTACCTTGCGCACGGCCGCGTGCAGGGCGTCCCGGTCCTCGTAGAACGTCATGAAAGTGTCGTAGCGCGGGTCGATGAGCCCGCCCGCTCGTGGCGGGGCTCGTACAGGCCCACCGCGCCGCCTCCGGGCAGGCGCAAGCCGGTCAGCCGTCCCCAGCGCAGATCGGTGACGGGCCGGGTGAACTCCACTCCCCTGGCAGCCAGGTCCGCCACGGTCGCGTCCACGTCGTCGCACATCAGGTAGAGCTCGTGCGACTGAGGGCCGTCCGTCGGATGGACGGCGACCTCGGTCGGCGGGAGCTTGAAGATCAGCCAGCCGCCGCCCGCGTCGACGTACGGATACTCCAGCACGTCGGTGTCTGTTCCCGCAGTGCCGAGTCCCCCGCAGGGTGTGTCTCGACATCCTGATCGACCCGGCCGTCGAGTCGCCCTGCGACCGCTGGTCCTCGCTCGGGGTGATCCCCGGGATGCTGGACCGGATGGCCGCGGAGTACCGCGGGGTGCCGACCACCGACGTGGTGCTCTTCGAGTGTGTCGGCGCCCCCGGCATGCTCGCCCGGGTCGTCGACGGCGCACCGGCCGGCGCGAGGATCCGTGCTGGTCGGCGTCTGATGCGCCCCGACACGGTCGCCCCCGGGGTGGTGGCCGGCAAGGAGCTGGACATCCGCCGGTCGTTCGGCGGCAGCCCGGGTGAGTACCGCCAGTCGACCCCTCGCTGGTCGCCGGCTGATCGTCCGAACGACGGTGGCGTCCCCGGGATCTCCCGGGGACGCCACCGTCGTTCGCAGCACGGCCGTGCTCAGTGGACCGTGATGTCGCCGCGCGCGGTCTTCACCACCACGCTGTGCGGCGCGTCCGTAGCGGTGTTCGGCAGCGAGACGCTCGGCGACGACCAGGAGCTCTGCGCGTCGACGTGGTAGGTGGCGTCGTGAGGCACCTTGAGGTCGACCCCGCCGTAGCCCGTGGTGACCTTCAGGGAGGCAGGTGCCGCCGTGAAGGAGGCGCTGACCGCGCCGTCGGTGGTCACCTCGGCGTTCGGGGCGCTGCTGTCGGCGAGGGTCACCGCGCCGCCCGTGCTCCGCACGGCCAGCGGGCCGGACGACTGGTCCACCTCGACCCCGCCCAGCCCGGTGGTCAGATCCAGCCGGCCGGTCAGGCCCTTCGCCTGGATCCCGGCGTCCCCGGTGCTCACCTGCGCGGCCAGGCCGGCCGGCACCGTGATCTGCAGGTGCCCCGAGCACTCGTTGGAGCAGCCGGCGGTGACCGTGACGTCCGAGCCGGACCGGGTGACGGAGACCTGCGGGACATGGCCCGTGTAGCTGCCGCTCATGGCCACCATGACCTGCGAGGAGCCGTCCTGACTCAGCGTCACGCCGAGTCCGTCGGCCTGGACCGTCACCTGGCTGGCGCCGGCCGCGTCCTGCTGCCAGTTGCCGCTGTACGGGTGGTGCGCCGGAAGCGAGGAGACCACGACCCAACTGGCCACGGCGACGACCGCGACGAGGACGGCCAGCCCTATGAGGAGGCATCCGCGGCGCTTCTTCGGTGTGGTACTGATCTCAAGCTCCCAGGTAGCGCAGAACGGCGAGCACGCGGCGGTGGTCTCCCGCCTCCTGCTGCAGATCGAATTTCACGAAGATGCTGCGGATGTACTTCTCCACCGCCGCCGTGCCTATCACCAGATCGGCCGCGATCCCGGCGTTGGAACGGCCCTCCGCCATGGCCGTGAGGACCTCCCGCTCGCGCGGCGTCAGGGTGGACAGCGGATCCCGCTGCCGGCTGCCGGCCAGCAACTGCTTGACCACCTCCGGGTCGAGAACCGTCTCGCCCGCGGCGACCCGGCGCAGCGCGTCCACGAACTCCTCGGCGTCCGATACCCGGTCCTTGAGCAGGTAACCGACCCCGTTGTCATTGGTGTTGACCAGGTCGATGGCGTAGCGCTCCTCGACGTAGTGGGAGAGCACCAGGACGCCGGTCTCCGGCCAGCGGGCGCGTACTGCCAGTGCAGCGCGCAGGCCCTCGTCCAGGAAGGTGGGCGGCATCCGGACGTCCGTCACACAGGCGTCCGGCCGGTGTTCGGCCACTGCGCGCAGGAGTTGCTCCCCGTCGCCGACCGCGGCGACGACCTCGATCCCCTGTTCGCTGAGCAGCAGTTCGATGCCCTGGCGCAGCAGCGCGGAGTCCTCGGCCAGCACTACCCGCATGGCAATTCCACCTCGATCACGGTCGGTCCACCCACCGGACTGCTGAGCCGGAACCGCCCGTCCACCCCGGACACCCGGTCCGCCAGACCGGTCAGACCCGTGCCGGCCGCGAGGTCGGCTCCGCCACGCCCGTCATCGCCGACCTTAACGTCCAATCGGGCGCCCTCCCGCCGGATCTCCACCCAAGCGCGGGTCGCATGAGCATGTTTGGCCACATTGGTGAGCGCCTCGGTCACCGTGAAGTAGGCGACCGCCTCGATGGTGGAGGAGGGGCGTGGCTCCACCAGGACGTCAAGGCGCACCGGCACCGGAGCCAGCGCGGCGACGGCGGAGAGCGACCCCTCCAGGCCGCGGTCGGTCAGCACCGGCGGGTGCAGGCCACGGGCCAGGTTGCGCAACTCGGCGATGGTGCTGAGGGTTTCCCGCCGGGCGTCCTCGACCAGCTTGTTGGTCTCGTGGTCACCGGCCTTCTTCAACCGCGAGCTGGCCCGGCCCAGGGTGATCGACATCGCCACCAGCCGTTGCTGGGCACCGTCGTGCAGGTCCCGCTCGATCCGTTTGCGCTCCGCCTCGGCGGCGTCCACCACCCGGGCTCGGCTCTCCGTCAGATCGTTGACCCGCTGTTCCAGTTCCATGCCGCGGGGCCGGGAGAGCAGTGCGACGGCCAGCGCGGTGTCCAGCGCCAGCAGGAGTTTGACCATCAGTGGGGAGAGGACCGCGCCGACCAGCAGCGCCACCGCCGCGACCAGCAGCGCCCGGGGCAGGGAATCCACCACGAACGGCCCGAGCTGGGCCTGCCCGCCGGGCAGGCCCCGGTAGTAAGCCGGAAGCAGCACCAGGGTCAGCGGCACGGCCCAGATCAGCGCCACCCCGACCACGGTCACCACCGCCACCGGCATCAGCAGTACGAAGTAGGTGATCAGCCGCCAGGTGCAGGGGTTGTGGACGAGGGACTGCAGCGACTTGGCCAACCGCCACGAACCGACCGGCGCCGGCAGCTCGTCGAGTTCCAGCCCGCAGGTCACGGCGAACCGGGTGCGCTCGACGGCGGCCAGCCGGAACAGCGCCCACCCCGCCGCCACCGTGAGCGGCAGGCCCACCAGGCCTGCCGGCGCCAGGCAGACGGCGACGACCAGCACGACCAGCACGGCCAGTCCCGCCAGCGCCACCAGACCGTCAAGTGCCAGGTGGATCGACGCCCGCCACAGCACGGGGGAGGCCAGCGCGCGCAGCGGATTGCCCGGCACCACCTCGCGGGGTGGCCGGGCGTCCGTCCGGGCTCTGCCGGTGGCGCGGCCGGCGATGTACTCGGTCAACTGCTTCAGACCCGCTCTCGTGGGCAGTGCGGGCGGCGACCAGGTCACCGTCCGCGCCTCGATTCGACAAGGGGACGGTACCCAAGCCGACCACCCGTCGACAGCGAGGAGAACCCATCAGCGGGGGTAGGGTTTACCCCCCGTCCGGCCGGTGGGTTCACACTGCCGACCCGGCGCCGCCCGGTGCGACATCGTGGGGACATGACCGATCGTTCCATGAGACGCAATCCCCGTATCAGCGCTGTCGCGGTGCTGGCGCTCGCCGCCCTCGTCAGCGGAACCGGCGCCGGGTTCGCCGCCACGACCACACCGTCGGCCACACCGGCGGCCACGCACGCGTTCGACACCGCACCGGCCACGGCCACGGCCACCGCGCCCACGCGGTCCTTCCAAGGCACGCTCCCCGCGCCGACCGGCCCCTACGCCGCCGGCGAGGACGTCATCCACCTCACCGACGCGAGCCGTCTTGACCCGTGGGTGCCGTCATCCGGCCCCCGCCAGCTGACCGTCACGATGGTCTACCCGGCCGTCCCCGGGACCGGGACTCCGGCCCCTTACATGACCCTCGCCGAGGCGGCCGGAGCCATCCAGCGCAGCAAGTTGCCGGCGAGCTCCGGCATCACCCCGCAGAACCTTTCCAGCGTCACCACTCACGCCTTCGACGGTGCGCGGCCGCAGCGCGGCAAGCATCCGCTGGTGGTTCTCTCACCCGCGTACGAGAACCCGCGCATGACGCTCACCTCGCTCGCGACCGACCTGGCCAGTCACGGCTACGTCGTCGCGCTCGTCGGCCACACCTACGAGGACAACGGCGAGACGCTGGCGAACGGCCAGACGCCGCCGTGCGCGATCTGCGACGGCCCGGCGGGGCTCGACTTCAACTCCGTCGCCGCCAGCCGTGCGCTGGATGTGTCCTTCGTCATCGACCAGTTGACGCATGGCAATACCGCGTGGCCCCTGGCACACCTCATCGACAAGCACAAGATCGGCATGGCCGGACACTCCCTCGGCGGAGCGGCGGCGGCCGCCACGATGATCGCCGACCCGCGAGTACGGGCCGGAGTGAACATGGACGGCTCCTTCCACCCGGACCCGATGCCCGGCCAGATCAACCGGCCGTTCCTCATGCTGGGTGCGCCCCCCTCCGACCACTCGGCCGGCGGCGAGTGGGAGCAGACCTGGGCCGCCCTCGGCGGCTACAAGAAGTGGCTGACGGTCGCCGACGCCGACCACTTCAGCTTCTCCGACCTGGAGGTGCTTCTGGAGGAGGCCGGGTTCCCGGCGCCGCACCTCTCCCCGGAACGCGGGGTGGCGATCACCCGCGAGTACGTGACAGCGTTCTTCGACCAGACACTGAAGGGGAACCACAGTCCGCTGCTGGACGGCCCCTCGCCGAACAATCCGGAGGTACTCTTCCAGTACTAGCCAGGCGCTAGCAGCGAGGCCTGCTCGTATCGGGTCCCCCGGCGTTGTCGCTTTCCTGTCGCCTCGGGGTCGCTGCTGACGTTCCGCGCCAGCTCCCGGCCCTTGAACAGCGGGCCGCCGGTCCGGTCCAGCCCGGCCAGCCCCAGCAGGAACAGCTCCGCGAAGTCGTCCGCGAGGTACTTGACCGTCACATGTTCCTTCGGCTGCCGCCGCCGTGCCAGGTTCACCCTGACCTGCTGCGGCACCCCGGAGAAGAAGGTCGTGGCTTGCCGGTAGGTGAACGGCTCCGCCGTGGCGTAGCCCTCGTCCACCGCCCACCGGTTGAAGCCCGACAGGATGCTGACGCTCTGGTTCCACGTCGACGCCGCGAACCGCGCTTCCAACGGGCCGGACGGCCGGTGGACCGCGTACGCGCTCAGCGCGGCCTTCAACTGCAGCCGGCCGTCGAACAGCCCGACCCCGAAGCTGGCCGCGAAGTCCGTCACTCCGCGGCGGAGCCGTGGGCCTCCAGTACCTCGCGCACGGCCGCGTGCAGGGCGTCCCGGTCCTCGTAGAACGTCATGAAGGTGTCGTAGCGCGAGTCGATCAGCCGCAGCGCGGCCGCCTTGGTCAGCTCCACGTTCTCCGGGTCGGCGCCGATCGGGGCGCGCAGGACGTCGAGCATGACCGGCCGCAGCGCCGGGTGGTCCTGGTCCTGGACCAGCTGCACCAGGGCGATCCGCTGCGGCCAGCCGTCCAGGGTCCGGTAGAACTCCACGAGGGCGTCCACGTGCCCGGGCCGGACCTCGGGGCGCGCGAACTCGATCTCGGTCCAGGACAGCGACCTGACCAGGGACCGGAACCGCTCCACCGCGTGCATGCGGGGCATCCTAGCCGTCCGCGGGCCCGCGGGCCCGCGGGTCGCGGCCCCGCCGTGCGGGGGCCGCGGCGTCAGGCCGGGTGGATGAGGCGGCTCTCGTACGCGAACACCACGGCCTGGATCCGGTCGCGGAGTTCGAGCTTGTGCAGGATGCGTCCCAGATGGGACTTGACGGTCGCCTCGGCCAGGTACAGGGTGGCCGCGATCTCGGAGTTGGACAGGCCGCGGCCCACCTGGACGAGGACCTCGTGTTCGCGGGCGCTGAGCCGGCCCAGCCGTTCGTCGCGGGCGGCGCTGCGGCCTGCGGGGATGTGCGGGCGGAGGTCCTCCAGCAGGCGCCGGGTGATCCGCGGGGAGAGGACCGCGTCGCCCGCGGCGACGTTGCGGATCGCGGTGAGGAGCTCCTCGGGCCTGGTGTTCTTCAGGAGGAAGCCCGAGGCTCCGGCGTTGAGTCCGGCGAAGGCGTACTCGTCCAGGTCGAAGGTGGTGAGGATCAGCACCCTGCTCTGCGGGGAGCCCTCGACGACCTGCCGGGTCGCCTCGATCCCGTCGGTCCCGGGCATCCGGACGTCCATGAGGACGACGTCGGGGCGCAGTTCGCGGGCGAGGTGGACGGCCTGGAGGCCGTCCGCGGCCTCGCCGACCGATGCCATGTCGGGCTGGGCGTCCAGGACGGTGCCGAAGGCCATCCGGAGCAGCGCTTCGTCGTCGGCGATCAGGATGCGGATCGTCATGCGGACGCCGCCCCGCTGCTGCCCAGGCGCAGGCGGGTGTGGACTCCCCAGCCGCCGCCCGGGAGCGGCCCGGCCTGCAAGGTCCCCCCGTAGGCGGCCGCGCGCTCGCGCATGCCGGGGATGCCGTGGCCGGAGGGCGCGGCGGCGGGAGGGGGCGGGCAGGGGCCGCTGTCGGTGACGTCGACGGTGACGGTCTCGGCCGCGCACCGGATCCGGACGTCCGCGCGGGTGCCGGCGGGTGTGTGCTTGAGGGTGTTGGTCAAGGCTTCCTGTACCAGGCGGTAGACGGTGAGTTGTGCGGTGGCGGGCACGTGTGTGTGGCTGCCGTCGACCTCGAGGCGGGTCGGCAGCCCGGCCGCGCACATCTGGTCGGCGAGGGCCTCGAGTTGGGTGATGCCGGGGAGCGGGTGGCGCTGCGCGTCGGGTTCGTCGGTCCGCAGGACGCCGAGCGAGCGCCGCATGTCGGTCAGGGCCTGCCGGCCCGTCTCGGCGACCTGGCGCATCGCGGTGGTGGTCCGGTCGGGCGAGCGGTGCTGGGCGTAGAGGGCGGCGTCGGTGAGGGCGACCATGACGGAGAGGTTGTGGGTGACGATGTCGTGCATCTCGCGGGTGATGCGTGTCCGCTCCTCGGCGACGGCCAGTCGTGCCCGCTGCTCGCGTTCCTGTTCCAGGCGTGCGGCCCGTTCCTCGATGGCCGCGAGGTAGGCGCGGGTGGTCCGGACGTTGACACCGAGGACGGCGGCGGCGACCGCCATCGCGGTGACCGCGACGAACGGCGTCAGGAATGCGCCGTCCGGCGCCCAGCGCAGGCAGGCCAGCAGGACCCCCGCCTCCACGACGGCACCGGCGACGAGCGTGGCCCGTCGGCCCGCGTGCGCGGCCGCCGTGTACAGTGCCACCAACACTGCGATGTCCGCGGGCAGTTGGACGTCCATCAGCCACTGGACGAAGGCGGCGGCCACCACCGCCGCGAACACCGTGAGCGGCGCCCGGCGGCGCCACAGCAGCGGCAGCGCGAGGGCGGCGGTCAGGACCGCGGCCACCGGCAGCTCGTGCGGCGGGTGGGTGGTCAGGACGTTGAGGAGCAGCAGCGCCGCGAGCAGCGCGTCCACCACCACGGGCGGCAGCCTGCGCCCGGCAGGGGTCACCGATCGGGCCGTTCGCGCGGCGGCCGGGCCGGCCGGCCTCGCCAGCCATGGCGCTTTTGCCCACCGCACCTGACCCTGTGCCCGGTTCTGCGGCCGGCCCCCGGGGCGCACCCGGTGGGCACGGCCGGGTCCTGCGGCCGCCTCGGTCATCCCACGTCCCCATCGCTCCGGCATCACGGTGGCCCCGGCCGGGGCCACCCCCGCCGGCACGCACCCGCGGCCCTGTCACGCTAGGCCACGGGCCGCGCGCCGCGCATGAGTCCACCGTCTGAGGAAACCGTGCCGGGATACGACCGCAGGAGGAGGACGGGCACCGACCGTGGTCGCAACGCGGCCGCCGATGCGGCGGGCACGGTTGCCACTCGGGTTGCACCGGGACCGCCGCGGATTGCCACCCCGGTCGCCTGCGGCGGCGAGCCGGGACCGATGTGGCGGCGGACACCCGGCGCCGACGATGGGCGGGTGACCGAGATCATCCCGGGACTGTCCATGTCCCCCCTGGAAATACTTGCCCTGCTGGGCGCCGTCGCCCTGGTGCTGGCGCGCTGGCTTCCCCCCGCGGCCCGCCCGCGCGTCACGATCGCGGCGGGCGCGGTGCTCGTCCTGTCCGCGCTCCTGTTGGGCGTCGTCGGGATCCGCTGGCAGCTGCTGCCGGTCCTGGCCGGCGCCGCCTTCGCGTTGCCGTTCGCCGTGCTGCCCGTGCTGCGACGCCGGGCCGGCCGGCCGGCGTGGCGGGCCCGCTGGTGGCTGGCGCTGCCGGGATCGGTGGCCTGCGTCGGCCTGATCGCCACCGGTCCGGCGGCCGCCTGGGCCTTTCCGGTCCCCGTGTTCCCCGAACCGACGGGCGGCTTCGCGGTCGGCACCCGCGTGGTGCAGTGGACCGACCCGCACCGGCCCGAGACCTTCACCGCCGATCCGGACGACCTGCGCACGGTCGTCGTCCAGCTCTGGTACCCCGCGCAGAAGAGCCCGGCGGGCACGCAGCGGGCCCAGTACCTCGGGCGCACGGCGCAGGAGGCACGCACCGTCTCCGACGCCCTCGCCCGCGGAGTCGGCCTGCCGGGGTTCCTCGTCGACGGTCCTGCGCGCGCCCGCAGCCGTTCGGTCTTCGACGCCCCGGTGGACACCGGCGGGGGCCGATTCCCCGTCGTCCTGTTCTCACCCGGGTCGGGCGGGGTGCGCACCCAGAACACCGCCTGGGCGGAGGAACTGGCCAGCCACGGCTACGTGGTCGCCGCCCTCGACCACCCCTACGACTCCGCCGCCGTCGTCCTCGCCGACGGCCGGACGGTCACCACCGAGACCACCTCCAGCGGCGACCCGGACCAGGACGAGAAGCTGGCGGCCGGCTGGACGGCGATCCGGGCCGCCGACCTCAGCTTCGTCCTCACCCGGCTGGACGCTCTGGACCGGGGTGAGCCGGCGGATCCGCTGACCGGACGTCTGGACACCGGCCGGGCCGCGGTGACCGGCCACTCCATGGGCGGCGCCGCCGCCCTGCAGGCGGCCCGCCAGGACCACCGGTTCGCCGCGGTCGTCGACCTCGACGGTTACCCCCACGGCCCCGCCTCCCCCGCCCTCGACCGGCCGGCGCTCGCGCTCACCCAGTCCATCACCCCGGCCACCGACCCGCGCTACCTCCCCCGCCTCACCGAGGCGCTCGACCACGGCACCGCGACGAGTTACCGGCTCACCATCCCCGGCGCCGGCCACCTGACCTTCATGGACGGGCCCCTGTACCTGCCGCCCGTGCCCTCCGTCGTCGGCTCCCTCGGCCGTACCAGGAGCCCCCGCGTCGTCGCCGGGGCCACCCTCGCCTTCCTCGACGCCGTTCTGCGGGACACGCCCGGCGACCCGGCCGGCGCGCTGCCGGCCTACGGCGACCTCACCGTCCACCATCCGGGCACCAACCCCTGATCAGCCGTCCGGGGACGTCCGGCTGCCGGCCGAGGGCGTCGGCGGCGGGGCCGGCGCGGACCGTGTCGTCCGGACCGCGCCGGGCCCCGCCGCCGGTACCGCCGCGGTGCCGGGCCGGGGCGCGTCGCACAGGGCCTACGGACGGCGGGCCAGCAGGTGGGCGTCGAGGAAGCCCCGTTCGGAGGCCGGGTCGTGGATGAGCCGGGCGAAGGGGACGAGACCGGCGTCGGCCAGCAGGGCGGCGAGGAGGTCCACCGGCCAGCTGTAGGCGGGCGTCACCTTGTGGTCGAACCGGACCGGCTCCGGTCCGTCGGTCCCGAAGAAGGAGACCAGGAGCAGCCCGCCCGCTGCCAGGACGCGTACCTGCTCGGCGAGCAGCTCCGGCAGCTCCTCCGGCGGAGTGTGGATCATCGAGTAGTGGGCCAGGACGCCGCCGAGCGCGCCGTCCCCGACCGGTAGTGCCTCCATGCGCGCCTCTTGGAAGCGCAGCGCCGGATGGGCCCGCCGGGCGTGGTCGACCATGCCCGGGGAGAGGTCGAATCCGGAGGCGTCCAGGCCCAGTTCGTGCAGCATGGCCGTCAGATGTCCGGGCCCGCACCCGACGTCCGCCGCCCGCGGGTTGCCCGTCGCCCGCACCAGTTCGGCGAAGGTGCCGATCATGGCGCGGGCGAACGGCTGTCCCTCCAGCCGGTCCGCGAACAGCGATGCGTAGAGCGCGACGACGCCGTCGTAGGCCGCCCTGGTCTCGTTCTGATGATCCGTCACGGGAGGCACTCCGGAGCCGGTCCGGCCACAGTGCCGTGGCGGGCCGAGGTAAGGGGACGGGTGGTCGTGTGTCGCACGTGCCCTAGTTGTATTGATCACGAGCGTTGTTGACAGTGGTCGGGCTTGATCAAAGTGAAGACCTCCGGTGTGGTGGAGCTGTCTAGGACTGCACCGCACCGGAG
>NZ_JBEZIR010000047.1:0-56408 GCF_040651175.1 Kitasatospora sp. NPDC048540 | reverse complement strand
TCGAGCTGAAGAACTCGCTGGAGGCGGCCGTCCGGGTGCCGCTGCCGCCGTCGCTGGCCTTCGACCACCCGTCCGCCGGGCAGCTGGCTGCGGCCCCCACCGGACCGGCGTCAGGCCGCGGCCGGCGCCGGGGTGATCTGCTGCTCCAGGAACTCGCTCAGCTGCCCGGCGGACGGGTGGTCGAAGGCCAGCGACGGCGGCAGCGGCACCCGGAAGGCCGCCTCCAGCGAGTTCTTCAGCTCGACCGCCACCAGCGAGTCCAGCCCGAGCTGGACGAACTCGGTGTACGAGTCGATCGCGTCGGCGTCCTCGAAGTGCAGCACGTCGGCCACCTTGGAGCGGACGAACTCGTCGATCACGACGAGCCGTTCGGCCTTCGGCAGGGCGGTCAGCGCGTCCAGGTCGAGGGTCCGCGCCGAGTCGGCGCCGGCCTTCACCAGCAGCTCGTACAGCGCGTCGCTGACCGGCTTGGCCGCGGTGAACCGGTCCCAGTCCGCCTCACCGGCCACCACCTGGGCGACCGGCCGGCCGAGCACCGAGGCCAGCGCCCGGGTGCCCTTGGCCGGGGTGAACAGCCGGATCCCCTCGTCCTCCCACTTCTTGATCAGCGAGTCGTCCAGCCGGGCCGACATGCCGACCTCGGCCCACGGCCCCCAGTTGACCGACAGTGCGGGCAGCCCCTGCCCGGCCCGCCAGTGCAGCAGGGTGTCCAGGAAGTAGTTGGCCGCCGCGTAGTTGGACTGGCCGGGCGCGCCGACCACCGAGGCCGCCGACGAGTACCCGACGAAGAAGTCCAGGTCGGGCAGGGCGGCCGCGGCCTCGTGCAGCAGCCAGGTGCCGTACACCTTGGCCCGGAAGACCTCGTCGAGGCTCTCCCAGGTCTGCGCGGGGACCGGCCGGTCGTCCACGGTGCCGGCCGAGTGGATGATGCCCGCCACCGGGTGGGCACCGCCGGCCAGCGCCGCCATGATCCGGGCCACGTCGGCCGGCTCGGCGATGTCGCCCTGCAGCACGGTCACCTCGGCCCGCTCGGCCAGCCGGTCGAACAGGTGCTTGACGTCCTCGACCGGCTCGGGGCGGCGGCTGACCAGGGCCAGGTGCCGGGCCCCGAGGTCGACCAGCTTCTCCGCGGTGACCAGGCCGAGCGCGCCCAGACCACCGGTGATCAGGTAGGTGCGGTCCGGGGAGATCGCCACCTCGCGGGCGGCGGGCGCCCGCTCGCCGGCGAAGTCCAGCACCAGCTTGCCGACGTTGGCGCCCCGGCTGAGCACCCCGAAGGCCTCCTCGACCTCGTCCAGGGTGTACGCGGTCGCCACGATCGGCGGCAGCTGGCCGGACTCGACCAGGGCGATCACGGTGCGCATGATCTCCTGGTTGAGCGGGATCAGCTGGTCCTGCGGCAGCTCGCTCAGGTCGAAGTTGTGGTAGGTCACGTCGGGCCGCTCGGCGGCCACCTGCTCGGGGGTCCAGGCGCCGACCTTGCCGAGCTCGATGAACCGGCCGCCGGTGCCCAGCGCCCGCATACCGGCCGGGATGTAGTCCTTGTTCAGGCTGTTCAGCACGATGTCGACGCCGCGGCCGCCGGTGATCCGCTCGATCTCGTCGGCGAAGTCCAGGGTGCGCGAGTTCATCACGTGCTCGATGCCCTGGGCCTTCAGCAGCGGCCACTTGTGCGGGCTGGCGGTGGCGAAGACCTCCGCCCCGGCCAGGCGCGCCAGGTGCGCCGCGGCCTGCCCGACACCGCCGGCCGCCGCGTGCACCAGCACCCGGTCGCCCTGCTTGATCCCGGCCAGGTGGTGCAGCGCGTAGTAGGCGGTGACGTACACCGAGATCAGGCCCGCCGCGGCGGTGAAGTCGATGTTGGCGGGCTTGCGGACCGCGACCGCCGAGGGCACCGTGACCCGCCGCTTGAACAGGTCGAGGTAGTTGAGGATCACCTCGTCGCCGACCGCGAACCGCGCCTCGGGGCCCGCCGCCAGCACGGTTCCTGCGCACTCGAAGCCGAGCGGCTGGTCACCGAAGTCCTTCAGCATGCCGAGCGCGTTCAGCACGTCCTTGAAGTTCAGGCCGGCCGCGTGGACCTCGACCTGGATCTGGTCGCCGACCGGCGCGATCTCCTCCGCCGGCACCGGCTTGATCCCGCCGAACTGGCCGTACTCCTTGATGGCCAGCCCGAAGTTGGCGTCCTGCCTGGCCCGCGGGTCGACCGCCAGCAGCCTGCGCACGTGCCGGAAGCCCTCCCGGTACGCCACCTGGAACTCGCCGGTCTCCCGGGCGTGCAGCTCGTCCAGCAGCGGCAGGTGGCCACCGGTGCCCGGCAGGTCCAGCAGCGTGGTGCGGTACGCCGGGAACTCGTTCAGCAGGGTGTGGCCGAAGCCCCACAGGCTGGACGCGGCCAGCTGCGACCCGCTGCCCGGCTCGTCGCCGTACAGCACCTGGGAGCGCTCGGTGACCAGCCACAGCCGCTGGTTGCGGCCGAAACCGGCCTGTTCCAGGGCGGCCAGCAGCTCCAGCAGCGCCCGGTAGTTGAGCTCGGACTCGGCCCGCAGCGCCTCGGCGCCGGTGCCCCCGTCGCCGTGCTGCCAGTACCAGGCCAGGTCGGTGACCTGCTGCCCGGCGAGCACCCGGGTGACCTCGGCCGCGGTGGCGGCGAAGCTCAGGCTCCCGCCCTGCTCGGCCAGGCGCGGCAGCGCGCCCTCGAACTCGGCCGCGTCCCGGCCGACCACCAGCAGGTGCCGGCCGGCCACGCTGTTCGCCCCGGCGAGCGAGCGCTTCACCCAGCGCATCTCGTGGAAGAAGCTGCGGCGCGCGCCCGAGAAGGTCTCGGCGACCCGCTTCAGCCCGAGCCCCTTCAGCTCGAACACCGGCCGGTCGCCGTCGAGCGCCAGCAGGTCGGCCGACAGGTCGACCTCGTCGGTGTCGGCCGGGACCACCCGCAGCAGGGTGCGCAGGGTGTCCGCCTTCGGCTTGCGGAACAGCCGGAACCGGCCGAAGCGCACCGGCAGGTAGTCGTTGCCGTCGTCCGCCAGCGCCGCCATGTTGTGCATGGCCGCGTCCAGCAGGGCCGGCGGCATGTGCTCCAGCGCCCCGGCGCTGCGGCCCTCCAGGTCGCCGACGGTCAGGTCGCCGGGGTAGCGGTGCACCGAGCGCATCAGCCGGAACTCCGGGCCGTAGTCCAGCCCGGCGCCCGAGTACGCGGCGTACACGTCCTCGGCGCGCAGCACGTCCTCCGGCCGCTCGGCCGCCTCCGCCAGCGCCAGCAGCTCCTGCGCGGCCCCGGTGAGCTCGTCGGACACCTCGGCCTCGGCGCCGATCACGGCGACCGCGTGCAGCCGCTCGATCACGGCCGGCTCGCCCTGGGCGTCCCGGGTCTCGGCCAGCGACATGATCTCCACCGAGCCGGTGCCGTCCGGCCCGGTCCGCAGCCGGGTGCGCAGCCGGGTGGCCCGCTCCTCGTCCAGGAACAGCGCCTCGCGGAAGCCCACGTCGCGCACCGGCCGGCGGGTGTGGCCGTGCACCGCGTCCAGCAGCGCCAGCACGATCTCCAGGTAGCCGGTGCCGGGGAAGACGACCTGGCCCATGGCCACGTGGTCACCCAGGTAGGCCGGCTGGGTCGGGCTCACCGAGCTGCTGAACTCCCGGATGCCGTCGGCCAGTTGTTCCGGGGTGGTGGTCTCGCTGCCGAGCAGCGGGTGGCTCGCCGTGCGGCCGTCCACCCCGGCGGCCCGCAGACCGTGCCGGTTGGCCCGGTTCGGCAGCCAGTACGACTTGCGGTCGAAGGCGTAGCCGGGCAGCGACACCAGCCGGTGCGGGCGGCCCGCGTGGTAGCCGCTCCAGGAGAAGGCCAGCCCGGCCGCGTAGAACTGGGCGATCGCGGCCCGGATGGTCCGGCCGGCGGTCTCCTTCGGGCTGAGCCCGCCGATCCACAGGTGGTCCTGCGGGGTGACCGACTGCTTGGCCGCACCGGTCAGCGCCGGGGACGGCCCGATCTCGACGATCGCGTGCTTGCCGCGCCGCTCCAGCGTCTTCATCCCGGCGGAGAACTCGACCGCCTCACCGATGTGCCGGATCCAGTACTCCGGGTCGCTGAGCTCCGCGAACCTGGCCACCTTGCCGGTCAGGTTGGAGATCAGGGTCAGCGACGGCTCGCGGAACCGCACGTGCGCGATGGCGGCCCGGAAGTCGTCGAACACCTCGGCCATCAGCGGCGAGTGGAAGGCATGCGAGACCTTCAGCTGCTTGACCGTCAGCCCGGCGTCGGTCAGCTGCGCCACCACGGTGGCCAGCGACTCGGAGCCGCCCGAGATCACGGTCTGCTGCGGCGAGTTGACGGCCGCCACGGCCAGGTCGGGGTACGGCTCCAGCAGCGGCGCCACCTCCTCCACCGGCGCGGAGACCGCGGCCATCCCGCCGGGCGCCGTCACCGACTGCATCAGCGAGGCCCGGGCCGACACCAGCGCGGCGGCGTCGGCGAGGCCGAACAGGCCGGCCACCGCGGCCGCCACCACCTCGCCGATGCTGTGCCCGATCAGCACATTGGGCTTCACGCCCCAGGACATCCACAGCTTCGCCAGCGCGTACTCCAGCGTGAACAGCGCCGGCTGCGCGTACAGGGTCTGCCCGAGCGCCTCGCCCTGGCCGTCCAGGTCGAACATGATCTCCCGGACCGAGCGGCCCAGGTGCCCCGCGAACAGCCGGTCGCACTCGTCGACGTGCTCCGCGAACAGCGGGAACTGCCGGTACAGCGCGGCGCCCATGCCCGCGTACTGCGAGCCCTGGCCGGTGAACAGGAACGCCACCTTGCGGATGTCGCCGCGCGGGCCGGCCGGCTCGGTGCCCGCGTGCTTGGCCAGCAGCGCGGCCAGCTCCTCGCGGTCGGCCACGTTGCCGGCGATCCGCTGGGCGAAGTGGCTGCGGCCGGTGTTGGCGGTGAAGCAGAGGTCCGCGACGTCCAGCTCGGGGTGCTGCTCCAGGTAGCGCCGGTAGCGCTCCACCTGCAGCTGGAGGGAGCGCTTGGTCTTGGCGGAGAGCGTGAAGACGTGGCCGCCCTCGTGCTCCTCGGGCGCGGCGGCCGGGGCGATGTCCTCGACCGCGGGTGCCTCCTCCAGCACGGCGGCCGCGATGGAACCCGCGAAGCCGAAGCTGTTCACCACCGCGCGGCGGGTCTCGGCCTTCCACGGCCGCGCCTCGGTCGGCACGGTGACCGGGATGGAGTCCCACGGGATCCGGCCGGAGGGGGTGGAGAGGTTCAGGTGCGGGAAGACGGTGCCGGTCCGCATCTGCAGCACGGTCTTGATCACGCCGCCGATGCCGGCCACCGGCTCCATGTGCCCGAGGTTGGTCTTCAGTGAGCCGACCGTGACCGGGTTCTCCTTGGTGTGCGACTTCGCGAACACGTCGCTGATCGCACCCATCTCGATCGGGTCGCCCAGCGGGGTGCCGGTGCCGTGTGCCTCGACGTACTGGATGTCGGCCGGCTCCAGGTGCGCGTTGCGCAGCGCGGAGCGGATCACGATCTCCTGGGCGGTGCCGTTCGGCACGGTCAGCCCGGCGCTCTCGCCGTCCTCGCCGATCGCGGTGCCGCGGATCAGCGCGAGCACCCGGTCGCCGTCCCGCTCCGCGTCCGAGAGACGCTTGAGCACCAGCACGGCGCAGCCCTCGGCGCGCACGTAGCCGTCCGCCGACTCGTCGAAGGTCTTGCAACGCCCGTCCGGGGCCAGCATGTTGGCCTGCGAGAACATCACGAAGATCCGCGGGTGGTGCAGGCAGTTGACCGCACCGGAGAGCGCGATGTCGGTCGCGCCGCTGCGCAGCCCCTCGACTGCCAGGTGCATCGCCGTGAGCGAGGAGGCGCAGGCGGTGTCCACGCTCAGGCTCGGACCGCGCAGGCCGAGGAAGTACGACAGCCGTCCCGACAGCGGGAACAGCGTGATGCCCGCCGCGAGGTGGCCGTCCAGCTCCTCGTACGGCAGGCCCTCCATCTCCAGCGCGTAGTCGATCGAGCTGGCGCCGATGTAGACGCCGCCGTTGCTGTGGCGCAGCGTCCCCGGGTCGATGTTGGCGTTCTCCAGCGCCTCCCAGGCGGTCTCCAGCAGCAGCCGCTGCTGCGGGTCGACGAAGTTCGCCTCCTTGGGGGAGATGTTGAAGAACTGGGCGTCGAACTGGTCGATCTGGTCGAGGAATCCGGCCCCGGTGGTGTGGACCTTCCCCTTCTCCTCGGCATCCGCGGGCTTGAACGCCGGGACGTCCCAGCGGTCCTCGGGCACCGGGCGGATACCGGAGCGGCCCTGGCCGAGGAACTCGGCGAACCCCTCGGGAGACTCGTTCCCACCCGGGAAGCGCAGGCCGATACCGACTATCGCGATGGGCTCGTTCTGCTCCGGTTTGTTCGACATTCCCGTTCTTCCCTTTCAAAGGTCGGCCGCCGTGCTGCGGCAGGTCGCTGAGGTGCCGGGCGCGCCCGTCTACAGGGAGCCGGACCCGGCCGGCAGCTCGTCGAACAGGTCGCCGAGCAGATCGCCCGTCAGGTGGTCCAGCAGCTGGTCGATCGTCGGGCTGTTGAACAGGGTGGTGGTGCTGACCGCGATGCCCAGCTGCGCCTCCAGCCGGGTCTTCACCTCGACGATGCGCAGCGAGGTGAAGCCCAGCTGGAACCAGCTCTCGTCGGTGGGCAGGTACTCGTCCTCGTCCATCAGCAGGCTGGCCTTGAATTCCGTCACCACGAGGGATTCCAGGGCCTCCCGGCGCTCGGACCGGGGCAGCGACCGGAGCAGTTCGATCGTCGCTATGGATTCACTCATCGCGTGCACCCGTTTCCGCGCGGGGAGAAGTTCGGCAAAGCGACCGCCTCCGTCGGTTCTGGGCCGTCGTCCCTGCCGGCCCCACGTGGGCAACATGCGAACACGGGCGGCTGACCACGCCCTGACCAGCGACTGACTCGGGCGGGCGGCGGTGGCCGCGGCCCGGTCCGGGATCCATTGACAGGGACTGCCGGATTCGCTTCAGTGGTCTAGTCCAAACCGGTGACGCCGTCGCGCGTCCGGCCTTCCCCCACAAGGCATTTGGGCACCCCCATGTCCTGAGGCAGGAGCATCCCCCACATGCGTACTCCCCGAAGAACAGCTCTGCGCCGCGGCGGCCGCCGCACGCTCGCGGCCGGCACCGCCTGGGCCGTCGCCGCGGCCGGCGCGGTCGCGCTCAGCTTCGGCCTGGCCCCCTCGGCCAGCGCCGGCGAGTTCCTGGTCAACGGCGGCTTCGAGACCGGCTCGCTCGGCCCCTGGAGCTGCACCGGCGCCACCGGCAGCGTGGTCACCGGCCAGTCCCACAGCGGCAGTCACGCCCTGGCCGGCGCCGCCTCGGCGAGCGACAACGCCCAGTGCATCCAGACCGTCACGGTGCAGCCGAGCACCACGTACACGCTCAGCGCCTACGTCAACGGCGCGTACGTCTACCTGGGCGTCAACGGCGGCGCCTCCACCTGGACCCCGGGCACCGGCGGGGCGTACCAGAAGCTCACGGTCTCCTTCACCACCGCGGCCGGGCAGACCAGCGCGACCGTCTTCACCCACGGCTGGTACGGCCAGGGCACCTACTACGCGGACGACGTCTCACTGGACGGCCCGGGGGCTCCCACCAACCCGCCGACCACCCAGCCCCCGACGTCCCAGCCTCCGACCAGCCAGCCGCCCACGTCCCAGCCGCCGACGTCCCAGCCGCCGACCAGCCAGCCGCCCACCACCCCGCCGCCCGGCGGCGGGCTGCCCGCCCACGCGCTGGTCGGCTACCTGCACGCCAGCTTCGCCAACGGCGCCGGCTACACCAGGATGGCCGACGTGCCGGCCTCCTGGGACGTGATCGACCTGTCCTTCGGCGAGCCGACCTCGGTCACCTCCGGTGACATCCGGTTCAACCGCTGCCCGGTCAGCGAGTGCGCCTCGGTCGAGTCCGACGCCGACTTCAAGGCGGCCATCGCCGCCAAGCAGGCGCAGGGCAAGAAGGTGCTGATCTCGATCGGCGGCCAGAACGGCCAGGTCCAGCTGACCACCACGGCCGCCCGGGACGCCTTCGTCTCCTCGGTCTCCGCGATCATCGACCGCTGGGGCCTCAACGGCCTCGACATCGACTTCGAAGGCCACTCGCTGTCACTGAACACCGGCGACACCGACTTCAAGAACCCGACCTCCCCGGTGATCGTCAACCTGATCTCGGCGCTGAAGACCCTGAAGGCCAAGTACGGTCCCGACTTCGTGCTGACCATGGCCCCGGAGACCTTCTTCGTCCAGCTCGGCTACCAGTACTACGGCTCGGGACCGTGGGGCGGCCAGGACCCGCGGGCCGGCGCGTACCTGCCGGTGATCTACGCGATGCGGGGCGACCTCACCCTGCTGCACGTCCAGGACTACAACTCCGGCTCGATCATGGGCCTGGACGACCAGTACCACTCCATGGGCGGCGCCGACTTCCACGTCGCGATGACCGACATGCTGCTCAAGGGCTTCCCGGTGGCGGGCAACACCGCCAACGTGTTCCCCGCACTCGCCCCCTCCCAGGTGGCGATCGGCATGCCGGCCACCGTCAACGCGGGCAACGGCTACCTCGCCCCCGCCGAGGTGGACAAGGCGCTGGACTGCCTGACCAAGGCGGCCAACTGCGGCAGCTACGTCCCCCGCAGCGGCGTCCAGCCGAACCTGCGCGGCCTGATGACCTGGTCGATCAACTGGGACCAGTTCGGCGGCAAGGAGTTCTCCCGGAACTTCGACAGCTACTTCGGCTGACCCGCCCCGACGACGGGCACCGCCGGCCTCCGGCCCCTGCGAAGGGCGCCGGAGGCCGGCGGCGCGGGTCAGCCGCGGCTGCCGCTGAGCGCGGCCCGCAACCACCCCGTCAGGGTCCGGATCAGCCGGTCGGCCCGCTCGGTGCCGTCCTGGCGGAACGGCAGCACCAGCAGCGCCGGCGCGCAGGCCAGGCAGACGAGCAGCAGCGGCAGCAGCGCGAGCGCCACCAGGGCCACCCGCTGCCAGCCGGCCGGATGGTTCAGGAACGTCAACACGGTTGTCTCCTCGGGTCGGTGGGGCCGTGCCCAGCCTCGGTCCGGACCCGGTGACCAGGACAGCGATCCCGGACCCCGGACCGTCCGAGGCGGCTAGGCTCACGGTCACGGCGGGGTCCGAAGGACCGCGTCCGAGGTACCGGCGGTGGGGGACGGACGGCATGGACGGCGGCGACTGGTTCGGCTCGCTCAAGGAGTTGGAGCGCAGGGCGAAGGCGGCGAGAACGGCCGCGGGCCACGACGGCAGCCGCACCCCGGTCCTGCGCGAGCTGAACCTGGCCAAGCAGACGGTCTCGGGATGGTTCGGCAGGAACGTCCCGCCGGACTTCGACGACATCTGGCCGCTCATCGAGTTCTACCTCCGCTGGGCGGGCGATCCCGTCACCCCCGACGTCCGTCGCGGCTGGCACGCGGAGCACCGGGCGGCCCGGCCGCGCCGGGAGCCGGAGCCCGACCGCGGCGGACCGGACTGGGCCGAGCTGATCCGCCGCCACCCGGTCTGGGCGCCGGTCCCACCTGAGTGCGATGACGGCCGACTGCTCGCGCGGGTAGCGGAGTTCGCCCGCAGGCTGGAGCTCGTCCGGCAGTTCAGCCAGGACGACCCATGGCTGGACCCGGGGCTGCCCGCCCGCCACCTCGACCGGGTCACCACCCTGCTGAACTGGATGGCGCCGGAGCACTGCACCCCCGCCGAGGCGGCGTTGCTGACCCTCACCCCGTTGCTCGACCAGGCGTACCGGAGCACCTCCGCGGTCCGGACCGCCGCCGCCGTCGGGCCGCAGGACCTGGGCGCGAGCGCCGACGGCAGCGGCGAGGTCCGGGGCTTCCACAGCTATCTGCTCGGGTACCCCTGGCTGGTCCGCCGCGCGCGCCAACGCGAGCTGCCGGGGCGGGAGCCGGCCGCGCGGGAGATCGGCTGGTGGCTCTTCCACCGGTGGATGGCGGAGAAGCGCGATCTGCCCGAGGCGGCGGTCGCCGACCTCCTCACCGCGGCCGGGGCCGACGACGACCCCGCGTTGCGGGAGCTCCTCAGACCTCGCCGGGTCGCCGGCCTGCTGCACGCGCTGCGCCTGGGGCCGGGGCGGCTCGCCGACGACGAAGCCCTCGGCCTGGCCGTCCAGGAACACCTCGAACCGTACGGCGGTCACCGGCCGGGGACGGTCCGGCTGCGTCTGATCGGGCTGCTGCTGGCCGTTGCCCGGGTGATGGCCCTGGAACCGTCGGACCTGCCGATGGTCCTCGTGGAACACCTCGGCGTCCCGCACGCCGTCGACCTGGACCGGCTGCGGGACACCGTCGGGTCCGCGACCTGGCGCCGGTACGGTCCGCAGGACCCGCCGAAGGACTGCCGGCTCGAGGCGCTCTGCGACGACCCGGCGACCCTGTCGGCCCTGCGCGAGCAGGTGGAGCGGGTCGACGCCCTCCTGCGGGTGGTCCACCGGCTGGCGGACCGGCATCCCCCGCTCGCCCCACTGCGCAGGCTGCCGACCCACGCGTCCCCCGCCGAGGTGCAGCCAGCCCGCGGCGAGGACCGGAGCCCGCGGTTCAGCGACCGGACGGCGAGGTTCACCGTGGACGAGCGGCAACTCCGGGAGCTGCTGATGGGCAGCCGGTTGTACGGCAGCCCGACCCTGGCGATCCGCGAGATGTACCAGAACGCCCTCGACGCGTGCCGCTACCGGCGGGCCCGGGTGGAGTACCAGCTGCGTTCCCAAGGCCTCGACGTGCATCCCGACTCCTACCGGGGCGAGATCACCTTCCTCCAGGACGTCGACCAGGACGGCCGCCCCTACCTGGAGTGCCGTGACAACGGAGTCGGCATGGGGGAGGAGCAACTGCTCGGTGTGTTCTCGCGGGCCGGTTCCAGCTTCACCGGGACCGACGAGTTCGTCCAGGAGTCCGCCGACTGGGAACGGCACGGCATCCGGATGTTCCCGAACAGCCGGTTCGGGATCGGCGTCCTGAGCTACTTCATGCTGGCCGACGAGATCCGGGTGACCACCTGCCGGATGCACCGCCTGCGCGGCCAGGGCCCGACCCTGGAAGCGATCATCGCAGGCCCCGGGCACCTGTTCCGGATCGAGTCCCCGAGCGGCTGTGCGGCGACGCCGCACACCGTCGTCCGGCTCTACCTCAGGGAGGGCGAGCTCACGGAGTCCTGCGTCGACGTGCTGCAGGACCTGGTCAAGGTCTCCGAGTTCACGCTGCACGCGGTCGACCTGACCCGCGGGCTGACGGCACGGTGGACGCCGTGGACGCTCAACCCGGCGTCCCGGAGCGCGAGCCGCGGGGCCGCGTCGGGCGGCGCCGGGCGGAAGGCGTCCGAGCCGCTGGTGCACGCTCGGCGGCACCCGCAGGGGCAGGTGATCTGGCGCTCCGGCCGGATGGAGCTCCTGGTCGACGGCGTACGGGCGGCGCCGGCCGTCCGCAGCGGTCTCGTCTCGGGCTCCGAGGCGAGCTGGCTGGTCCCGGAGGGGATCGAGCTGGGCGATGGCCGGCCGGCCGGCGCCTTCGTCAACCTCTGCGGGCCGGACCCGGTGGCCCTGTCGGTGGACCGGAAGACCATCGTGGAGGACGTGACGGACCGGGTCGAACTCCTGCTGCGTGCAGCCGCCGTCGACGTGGTCGAATCCGGCTTGCTCGGCCACCGGTGGATCTGGTCACTCGGTCCGGCGCTGGGGGACATCGTGACCGAGGCGGCCGTCTCGCGGCGACGGCTGCTGGCGGTGGGGCCGAGGAAGCTCGATCTGTCGGCCGCCGGCTTCTTCCAGTCGGACCTCGCGCTGCTGGAGACCACGCGCCTGGGGGTCGAGCGGATCAAGCTGAACAGCATTCCCGACCACCTGCTGCTGTGGCGCCTGCTCGCACTCGACCTGCTCGACGAGTGGCCGCAGCTGGCCGAGGAGATCGGCGACCGGGAGGCCCTGGGCCCGCTGCTGCCGGCCCTGCCCAGCGACGGGAGGCTGCTCGGAACGGACCGCACCTGGAGGGAACCGCACTCCGTGGTCGAACCCGGCCTGGTCCTCACCCTCGCCGATGATCTGGGCCGCCCGCCCGCGGAGGTCGCTGCGCGGATGTCCGCCCTCGGGGTTCTCGGGTTCGGACCGGACCTCTTCGCCGACCGGCCGGTGCCCGATCGGGTGGACCGCAAGCTGCTCGGCCTCGATCCGGACCGTGACAGGGCCCGGGGCCGGCCGGAAATGGGCCGGCCGGAGGTGGGGCGGCCGGTGCCGATCGGGCGGATCCTGGAGATGCACGTCGACCTGGGCACGGGTGTGCACGAGATCGTCCGCAGGCTCCGCGGCTTCGGCTGCCCGGTCCCCCTCGCGGACGCCCTGCCGGACCTGATCGGTCCGGTGGACCGGCTGATCCTCAGCCGTGGCCGGAACGGCAGGGTGCCGTGGCTCGATGACGATGACCCCGTTCCGGCGGGCCGGATCGTGACGGCGGCCCGGGAAGCCGGGCTGTCCTGCGACGACGTGGCCGCCCGCCTCCGCGGCTACGGCTTCGTGGTGGGGACGGCCTTCCCCGAACCGGTCGACGGCGACCTGGTCGTCCTCAGCCGGGACGTCGACGGCGAGGAGCCCTGGCTCGCTCCCGGCGAACCCGTGTCGGCGACCCACGTCCTGCTGGCGGCGTCGTCCGTCGGGGCTCCGGCCGAGTACGTGCGGGAACGGCTGGCCGCCTACGGCTTCGAGCCGGACCCCGTGCCGCCCGGCCTCACCTGGTCGGACGTCGACCGGATGCTGATCAGCGTCAACGCCGACGAAGAGGCGCCGTGGTTCGACATCCGGCAGCCCGTGCCGCTCGCGCGACTGGCCTTGGCCGCGTGGCGTACCGACCGTACGGTGCGGACGGTGGCGGCCGGCCTGGTGGGCCTCGGCTTCGACCTGGAATCCGAGCCGCCGGCCGGGAAGGAGTCGGAGCGGGACCTCCGGCTGCTCGGGAAGGCCGTTCTCGGTGATGCGCAGGACGACGAGGAGAAGGACGAGTCCTTGCCGTGGGACACCCTCGCGACGGGCCGGGTGCTGCGGGCCGCACAGGCCGTCGGGATGGCGCCGGAGCAGGCGGTCCGCCGGCTGACGGAGCTCGGGTTCACCGTCCGGCACGGGGAGGCACTGACGGCGGGCACCCGGCCCGGTGACCTCAACCTGCTGAGTCGAAACCTGGACCAGCGGGCGCCGTGGCTGACCCCCGGCAGCCCGGTCGGGTACGGCCACGTGGTGCGGGGAGCACTGCACCTGGGCGTACCCGTGGCCGAGGTGGCACGCCGGCTACGGCGCCTCGGGATCGATGCCCGGGTGCCGGTCGGCGACGAGGCGACCCGGGACGATCTGGTCCTGCTCAGCACCGAACTGGACGGCCGGGCGCCGTACCTCGCCGAGGGCGTGCCGGTGCCGCTGTACCACCTGGCGTCCGCGGCCCGACTGTTCGAACGGCCGTTGAAGGAGATCGCGGACCGCCTGAGGGTGCTCGGGCACGAGGTCGCCGACCCGGCCGAGACCGTCCGACGGGCACTCGCCCTGGTGCCGTGGGCGGCGCCGTCGGGGGCCGCCACCGGCATGCGGCCCCCGTCACCGCGGGCCTAGCCTGGAGACAGGAGGTGGTGACCATGTTGGCGGACGCGCCGCTGGTGGCGGTCATCCCTGCCGGGGACCTCGACCGGGCGAAGCGGTTCTACCGCGACACGCTGGGTCTCAAGGTCGCCCGGGAGGGTACGGAGGACATCGCGTTCGAGTGCGGTGGTACGCAGCTCGCCGTCTACCGCACCCCGAGCGGGGGCCAGGCGGCCCACACCCTGGCCAGCTGGAAGGTGGCCGATCTGGACGCCGAGATGACGGACCTGCGCGGCCGGGGGATCGTCTTCGAGGAGTACGACCTGCCGGGCCTGAAGACGGTCGACGGGGTCGCCGAGGCCGACGGGATGCGTGCGGCCTGGTTCAAGGACAGCGAGGGCAACATCCTCTGTGTGAACCAGGTGCCGGACTGACCGGCCGGGAAGGACCCCGGAACGCCGAAGGCCCCCTTGCTCTCGCAAGGGGGCCTTCGATCGTCGGTGCGCCGCCAGGGACTCGAACCCCGGACCCGCTGATTAAGAGTCAGCTGCTCTAACCAACTGAGCTAGCGGCGCCTGCTGACGGAGAGAACATTACCTGGTCAGCGGCCGAAACTCCCAATCGGTTCCAGGCCGCCGGGCGGGGCCGGACCGGCGAGCCGCGGGATCGGTGCGCTTTGCCGCTTTTACTCTGATCGGAGCGCCCGGAGCCGGTCCCGGGCCGAGCCGAGGAGAGGGAGCACCCCGGTGGCCCAGCTGTCGCTGCTCTTCCTGGTGCTGCTCGCCGCGGTGGTGACGGTCCCGGTCGCCCGGCGCTCCGGGATCCCGCAGCCGGTGCTGATGACACTGCTGGGCATCGTGATGGCCCTGGTCCCGCAGATCCCCGACGTGAAGGTCGAACCGGAGCTGATCCTGCCGCTGGTGCTGCCGCCGCTGATCTTCGCGGTCGCCCGGCGCTCCTCCGTCCACTACTTCCGCACCAACCTGCGGTCCATCCTGCTGCTCGCGGTCGCCCTGGTGGTGGTCACCACCACGGCCGTCGCCGGGGTGTACCACTGGCTGGTCCCCGCGGTGCCGCTGGCCGTCGCGGTGGCCCTCGGCGCCCTGGTCTCGCCCCCCGACCCGGTCGCCGCCGTCGCGGTGGCCAACGCCGTCGGACTGCCCCGCCGGCTGGTCGCCGTCCTGGAGAGCGAGGGCCTGTTCAACGACGTCACCGCGATCGTGATCTACTCGCTCGCCATCGACGCCGTGGTCAGCCACGACCTCTCGGTGCCGCACGCGCTGGCCCGCTTCGTGCTGTCCGCGGTGGTCGCGGTGCTGATCGGCATCGCCCTCGGCTGGCTCAACGCCAAGCTCGCCGGGCTGCTGGACGACCCCACCCTCCAGGTCGCGCTCAACCTGCTGGTCCCGTTCGCCGCCTACACCCTGGCCGAGGAGGGGCACGGCTCCGGCGTGCTGGCGGTGGTGGTCTGCGCCCTGTACCTCGCCGACCGGGCCGCGGACGCCGACGACGTTGCCTACCGGCTGGTCGGGAACGCCTTCTGGGAGATCGTCGAGACGCTGATCACCGGCGTTGCGTTCGGCCTGATCGGCCTGGAGCTGTCCACCGTGCTCGCCGACGTCAAGGACAGCTGGCGGGGCATGCTCGGGGAGGCCGCGGCGGTGATCGCCACCGTGGTGCTGGTCCGGCTGGTCTGGCTGCTGCCGGCCGCCTGGCTGTCCCGGCGGGTCAGCCGCAGCGACGAGGACACCCCGCTCAGCTGGCGGGAGACCGTGGTGCTGTGGTGGTCGGGGATGCGGGGCGTGGCCACCGTCGCCCTCGCCCTCGCCGTCCCGCTCACCCTGCACGACCGCACCGCCTTCCCCGGCCGCAGCGAACTGATCTTCGTGGCGTTCAGCGTGGTCTTCTTCACCCTGCTCGTCCAGGGCCTGACCCTGCCCTGGCTGGTCAGGCGGATCGGCCTGGACACCGGCGGCGACGCCCACGAACAGGCCGCCAAACAGCTGTGGTGGCGCGCCTCCAAAGCCGGACTGCGGCGGCTCAACGAACTGGAGGACGAGGAACAGCTGCCGTCCGAACTGGTCGAACGGCTGCGGGAGCGCCAGCACGACCGGCTGACCCGGCTCTACCCCGAGCGGTACGAGGACGGCGAGGCGGCCGAGGCCAAGCGCCGGATCTCGCTGTGGCGCAAGGCCTACGGCATCGAACAGGAGATGATCGCCGCCTCCCGCCGCGAGGTGCTGGCCGCCCGCGGCGAACCCGGCGCCGACCCCGAGGTCGCCGACCAGGTGCTGCGCCAGCTCGACCTGCGCTCGCACCGCAAGTGACGGCGGGTGACCGGCCGCGCGGCCGGGCCCGGATGACACCCGGTGAGCCGCCGTCGCGTGGCCGTGGCGGCCACGGGCCGGGCTGGCCTTAGGCTGGCCGTGGGCAAGGCCGTCAACGGAGTCGGCGCACGCACCGCTGTACCGCCGGACCTCGCGCAACCCTCCGCTGGGCCCTGCCGGTAACCGCAAACCGGATGACTCGAGGAGCAAACCGATGTCGGAGAACCCCGCCACCGGCCGTACCCCGTTGGACCGCACACCGCAGTGGGCCGCGCTGGGGAAGCACCGGGCGGAGCTCGGTGAGCAGCACCTGCGCGAGCTGTTCGCCGCCGACCCGGACCGGGGCCGCCGCTACACGCTGCGCGTCGGCGACCTCCAGGTCGACTACTCCAAGCACCTGGTCACCGACCGCACGCTGGCGCTGCTGCGCGAGCTGGCCGCGGCCACCGGGGTGGCGGAGCTGAGGGACGCCATGTTCCGCGGCGAGAAGATCAACATCACCGAGCACCGCGCCGTCCTGCACACCGCGCTGCGCGCGCCCCGCGGGGCCGTGGTCGAGGTGGACGGCGAGAACGTGGTGCCCGCCGTGCACGCCGTCCTCGACAAGATGGCCGCCTTCGCCGACCGGATCCGCAGCGGCGAGTGGACCGGCCACACCGGCCGCCGGATCCGGCACGTCGTCAACATCGGCATCGGCGGCTCGGACCTGGGCCCGGCGATGGCCTACGAGGCGCTGCGCGCCTACACCGACCGCGGCCTGGACCTGCACTTCGTCTCCAACGTGGACGGCGCCGACCTGCACGAGGCGCTGCACGGCCTGGACGCGGCCGAGACCCTGTTCATCGTGGCCTCGAAGACCTTCACCACCATCGAGACCATCACCAACGCCGTCTCCGCCAGGAGCTGGCTGCTCGCCGAACTCGGCGCCGGCCAGGAGGCGGTGGCCCGGCACTTCGTCGCGCTGTCCACCAACGCCCAGGGCGTCGCCGACTTCGGCATCGACCCGGCCAACATGTTCGAGTTCTGGGACTGGGTCGGCGGCCGCTACTCCTACGACTCGGCGATCGGCCTCTCGCTGATGGTCGCGATCGGCCCGGACAACTTCCGGCAGATGCTGGACGGCTTCCACCTGGTCGACGAACACTTCCGCACCGCCCCGCCGGAGCAGAACGTGCCGCTGCTGATGGGCCTGCTCGGGGTCTGGTACGGCGCCTTCTTCGACGCCCAGTCGCACGCCGTGCTGCCGTACTCGCACTACCTGTCCAAGTTCACCGCCTACCTCCAGCAGCTGGACATGGAGTCCAACGGCAAGTCCGTCGACCGCGACGGCAATCCGGTCGGCTGGCAGACCGGCCCGGTGGTCTGGGGCACCCCCGGCACCAACGGCCAGCACGCCTACTACCAGTTGCTGCACCAGGGCACCAAGCTGATCCCCGCCGACTTCATCGGCTTCGCCGCGCCCGTCCCCGGCCTGCTGCCCGGCCTGGTCGCCCAGCACGACCTGCTGATGGCCAACTTCTTCGCCCAGACCCAGGCGCTCGCCTTCGGCAAGACCCCCGAGGAGGTCGCCGCCGAAGGGGTGCCCGCCGAACTGGTGCCGCACAAGACCTTCCGCGGCAACCACCCGACCACCACCGTGCTGGCCACCGGCCTCACCCCGTCGGTGCTCGGCCAGCTGGTCGCCCTCTACGAGCACAAGGTGTTCGTCCAGGGCGCGGTCTGGAACATCGACTCCTTCGACCAGTGGGGCGTCGAGCTCGGCAAGGTGCTGGCCAAGCGGATCGAGCCGGTGCTGCTCACCGGTGCGGGCGCGGACGCGCTGGACAGCTCCACCGCCGCGCTGGTGGACCGCTACCGCGAGCTGCGCGGCCGCTGACGCCGGATGCCGACCCGCCGCCCCGCCGGGCACTGAGCACGGCGGGGCGGCAGGGCGGTCAGGCCGTCGGCACCGGCCGCGGTGCACCGGCCGGGCCGGGCAGCGACAGCTCCACGGCGACCAGGACCACCGCCGCCAGCACCGCCGCCCCGGCCGCCGGGCGCCACCACCGCCGGGCGGCGCGGTGCGCCGCAGGGCGGCCGCCTCCGGGGCGGCCGGCTCGGCACGGAGCCACGGCTCCCACCCGGCCCGTTGATCATCGGCTGTCATGGCCGCGGAGACCAGCAGCGGACCCGACGGTGGCGCCGCCGAATTCCGGCCCGGGAACGCCGAAGGCCCCCTTGCTCTCGCAAGGGGGCCTTCGACCGTCGGTGCGCCGCCAGGGACTCGAACCCCGGACCCGCTGATTAAGAGTCAGCTGCTCTAACCAACTGAGCTAGCGGCGCCTGCTGACGTGGAAGACTTTAGCAGCGGCCGGGCGCGGAACCAAAATCGAATACGGCCGCCCGGGCACCCGGGGTTCAACGGGCGTTGCGCCGCCCGTCACCCCGCCGCCTTGACCATGGCCGCCGCGCTCACCGCAGCGGGGTGGGCGCCGGAAGCCCGGCGGGCGGCACCCCGTCGGCAGCCCCGGAGCCGGCCCCGCTGCCGTGGGCGGCCCGGGCGGCCCGCACGCAGGCCCAGAGCACCACGGCGGCGCCGGGCAGCCACGGATCCTGGGTGTCCGGCGCGACGATCCACCGCCCGGGGCCCTGCCCGGGGGAGTCCGGAGCGTTCAGCATCCGCTGCACCGGCGGCACCGTCACCGCGTCGCCCTGCCCGTGGCAGAGCAGTGGCGGCACGTCCCGGGCCCACTCCTCCCAGGCCAGCAGCGAGCGCAGCCGGGCCGCCGCGCCCGGCTGCACGAAGAGCAGGGTGCGCCCCCGGAAGGAGGCCACCGGACCGCAGCCCGGCCCGGAGGCCCACAGCTCGTCGAGCACCCGGCGGCCGAACAGCGCCGGCATGCTGATCACGTCGAAGACCCTGCCGCAGGGCAGCACCGCCGGCGCCCACGGGCGCGACTCCCACAGGGCGCGCATGCTGCGCGGGTACTCGCTCGCCGAGGCCAGCCAGGTCTCCCCGGCGACGGTGACGTACTCCACGGATTGATACGTCCAGATGTCCACGGCAGCAGCCTGGCCCGCGCGGCGAGCCGCGCGCGCGGGAAGTGACGTTCGGCGGACAAATCGGGGGGTGACGGCGTACCCTTCCCGGCCGCATATGCCAGTGGCGATTCGAACTGGTCGACGGACCGCCCCCGGCCCGGCGCGGAACCGCTTCTCCCGCAGGTCAGGGGTGGTACGGGGACGGGCTCAGAGCTGCTCGCCGCGGCGCTGCAGCCCGCGGCCGTACTCGACCATCCGGGCCGCGTAGTCCGGGGTCCAGTCGGCGCGGGCGCCGATCTCGGCCGGCGTCAGGGCGTCGAAGCGCCGCGGATCCGCCAGCTGGGCCGCGGCGAGTGCCTGGAAGTCGGTGGCCCGCTCGGCGGCCGCGCGGAAGGCCACGGTCAACTCGGTCGAGCGGCGCAGGAGTTCGGTCGGGTCGTCGATCGACTCCAGGTCGAAGAAACGCTCCGCCTCGGGTTCGGCGGCCTGCGGTTCGAAGATCAGCTGGGCCGGACGCAGCCGGCGGGGTGCGGTGCCGCCCTGATCCTGGGCGGCCGGTGCGGGCACGCCGCTGCGGTCGGACGCCGGTGTACGGGGATCGGGCATGAACGCTCCTCCAGATGGTCGGCCGACCCGGGGGCCGGCCGGTCGGGACCGGGCCGCCGTCCATTGTCACTCCGCGGCCACCGGTAGCGGAACGGTGCGCGTGCGGTTGCTATTCCCCGTTTCGGGTGGCGCGGGCGCCGCCGCACGCCCCGGGGCGCCGCCGCCCGCCCGCTCTCCCCTCAGAGCCGGACGCGGTGCTCCGCCAGGTGCGCCAGCACCGCGTGGTTGGCCTCCCAGCCGTCGGGGAACTTCACCGCCACCCCCAGCTGGACCGGCTCGGTGGACGGGTGCTCGTCCAGCAGCTCCGCGATCCCGGCCCGGGCCACCACGATGCAGGCGTGCCGGTGGCGGGAGGCCAGCACGCACAGCCGCCCGGTCTCCAGGTGGAACGCGGTGGCGTCCGGCCGCCCGGACAGCGGGTGCAGCACCACCGTCACGTCGTACTCGCGGCCCTGCAGCCGGTTGGCGGTGTCCACCGTCACCGCGGGCCCGGCCGCCGGATCCACCGGCACGCCGAGCCCGGCCAGCGCCGCCCGGACCGCCGCCGCCTGGTCGCGGTGGGCGGTGCCGACCGCGATCCGGCCCGCCGTGAGCGGCGTCGAACCCTGTTCGGAGTGCGCGGACAGCCCCCGGTCCAGCAGCCGCCGGACGGTCGCCGCGACCGCCGCCACCGCCTGCGGGTCGGTCCGTACGGTGTGCCGGGCCGGCAGCTCCAGCAGCGCCCAGCCGTGCTCGGCCGCCTCGTCGATCGCGGCGTCCACCGCGGAGCCGTCCGCCCGCACCCCGGGGGTCAGCCGCCGCTCGCCCGCGCCGGTGCCCGAGCGGAACGGCGTGTAGGGGTAGAACGCCGAGGAGATCAGCGGCGCCGCCGTCGCCGGCAGCCGCCAGGACACCGGCAGCCGGTGCGGCCGGATCGCCGGGTTGTGCGCGAGCAGGGTGACCACCGCGCTGCCGGACGGGTCGTACGACAGCCCCGCCCACTGCTCGGTGCCGACCACCGTGAACGGGTCCAGCTGGCCCGGATCGCCGACGAACAGCGCCCGTTCGAACAGCCGGGCAACCGCGAGCAGCGCGTCCGAGCGCATCTGGTACGCCTCGTCGACGATCGCGTGCCGCCACGGGTCGGTGTCCTTCACCCACTGCCACTTCGCGGCGGTCGAGATCACCACGTCCAGCTCCAGCAGGTCGCCGGCCTTGGCGGAGGCGGTGACGTTGCCGTGCCGCAGCGCCTCCGGGGCGGGCCGGGAGTCGGCGGCGTGCAGCCGGCCGATGGTGAGGTCCGGGCCCTTCTCGGCGAGCCGGTCCACCAGGTCGTCCACCTGGCTGTTGGTCTGCGCCACGATCATCAGCCGCTCACCGGCCGCGACCAGCTCCCGGGCGGCCCGCACCACCAGGGTGGACTTGCCCGCCCCCGGCGGGGAGTCCACCACCACGCCGCGCGGCGCGCCGGGCACCGGGTGCACGGTCTCGGCGAGGATCGCCGCGACGGCGGCGTCGGCGGCCGCACCGGGCGGGACGGGCCCGTCGGGCCCGGCGCCGGGGCCGGGGACGCCGAACAGGACCGGAGGCTGATGGACGGTCATGGCGGTGGTCATTCCCACTCTTCGGAGCCGACGGGTGAACTCTGCCCGGCGCCCGGCGGGCCGCCGTGCGTCCACGGGGTGTCGTCCGGTTCGGGCAGCGGCGCGGACTGACGGGCGGTCAGCTCGAACAGGGTGAACACCACCCGCTCGCCGACCTCCGGCACGGTACCCGGCTCCGGCTCCTTCTTGCGGCCCATCCCGGACAGCAGCCGCACCGTCACCTCGCCCGGCGCCGCCGCGACGATCTCCGCCCGCTGCGCGGTCGGCGGGCCGCCGGCCCGGTGCACCTCGCGGCCCGGATCGGCGTGCGGACGGTCCGGGGTGGCGAGCGTCACCAGCGGCCGGGGCTTGGGGGAGCGGCCCGAGGTGTCGTACTCCGGGACCACCTCCGTCACGGTGCCGCTGAACGCCTCGCCGGCCAGCCGGTGCCCGGCCATCGCCAGCGGATCGTCCAGCGCCTCCTGGATGTCCAGCCGGGCCTGCTCCCGCTCGCGCTGGGCCAGCTTGCGGGCGGCGGTCACCGCGTCGTCCCGGCGCGGCTGGGGCGGCTCGCCGGCGGCCACCCGGTCGCGGTGGCCGGTGTACGACCAGCGGTCGCCCTCCCAGCGCTCGGGCAGGTGGGCGGCGGGCGGCAGGCCGCGCAGCAGGTCCAGGCCCTGCCACAGGTCCCGCCAGGTGGGCAGCAGCTCGGCCTCCAGCGCCTCGTGCAGCCGCTCCAGCGCCCGCTTGACGTGCAGGGCTGCCCGGTCGGTGTCGGCCGGAGCGGCCTGCCGGAGCGCGGCGAGCGCCGCGTCGTGGCGGGTGATCGCGGGCGCCAGCACCTGGGAGTCGAAGCGGGGGTCGGTGAGCGGGCCGGCCGGCGGGTGCAGCAGCCGGCCGTCCCCGTCGCGCCCGGTCTCGGCGCGCTCCGCCGCCTCGGCGCCGGTCAGCCCGTCGGGCGGGTGGTGCCAGGCCAGCTGGGCGGCCAGGTGCTGGTCCTCCAGGTGGCTCTGGCCGGTGGCCCAGTGCCGGGCCAGCAGCCCCGTCATCGGCAGCAGCATGCTGCTGCCCGGGACCTGGGCGCGCTCGGCCAGGTGCGTCAGCCACCGGCCCAGCAGCGGGACCTGAGGGGGCGCCGGGTACGGTCCCGGGTCCGCGTCCTCGGCCGTCCGCCGGAACCGGGTGGACCGCCCGAGCAGGGCCAGGTGCCGCACCGCGCCCGGGTTGGGGACGATCAGCTGCGGGGCGTCCGCGCACAGCTCGCGGACGACGGGGATCTTCTCGCCGGACTCCGGATCCTTCTCGGACCCCTCGATCTGTTCCACCGCGTCGGCGAACGACTCGAGGTAGGGCAGCAGTTCGCCCGCGAAGGCGGCCAGGAAATCGAAGCGCTGGGTGCGGTTGAGCGGCTGCGGCACGATGAACAGGCGCGGCGCCAGCCGGTCGGTGCCCAGCAGCACCGCCAGCGGCGCGCCCTCCTCGCCGGCCGCCGCCACCGGCACGACCACCATCGGGCGCTCGGACAGGTGCCGGTGCCGGACGGTGGCCAGCGGCTCGGCCCGGCCGCTGCGGACCGCCTCCAGCCGGGCGAGGGTGTTGAGCAGGCTCACCGGACCGGCCTCCCCAGCGCCTCGGCCCGCAGCGCCGCCGCGTACGCCAGCCGGGCGGCGGCCTCGTCGGCGTCGCTCCCCGGGTCGGTCAGGCCGCCCGGATCCGCGCCGCCGTCCCGCTCGCGGGAGGCCGGCGCGGGAACCGGGATCGGGACGGGGACGGGGGAGCCGGTGCCCTCGGCCGCGGCCAGCGCCTCGCCGACCGTCCGGATCGAACCCAGCTCGCCGCGCACCCCCCGCCCGAGCTGCTCCACCGCGTCCGCGCATCGGGCCTGCGCCCGGCAGTGGAAGCCGAGTTCGCAGGCCGACAGGCAGTCCGGGCTGTAGGCGGCGGGCACCGCGGCGACCGCGGCGGCCAGTTCCTCGGCGGGCCGGGCGGGGGCGCCGGTGCTGTCCGGGGCCAGGTCGAAGGTGGTCCCGGCGGGCAGCGCGCCGAGCAGCTGGTCGATCCTGGTCAGCCGGGCCAGCTGGCGCCGGGTGGTCGCCAGTTCGCGCCGGACGTCGACGGCCGCGGCGGTCGGCCGGTTGCTGAAGTCCTGCGGGCAGACCAGCAGCACGGTCAGCGCCGGGCTGCCGGGGAACTCGTCCACCTGGTACGGCCCGGCGGCGGCGCTGCGGCCGGCCAGCAGCGCGGCCGTCTCCTGGAGCGCCAGCACGTAGACCGCGGCCTGCCGGGCGGCCGCGCCGACCTTGGCCGGGTCGGCGACGCCGTCCAGCACCGGGAAGGACTTGATCTCCACCACGGTGCACCGCCCGCCGTGCACCACCACCGCGTCCGGTTCCAGGTAGGCGAGGCTCCCGGCCACGGTGAGCCGCAGCATGGGGTGGTCCAGCAGCGTCCAGCCGTCGAGGTCGGCGGCCGCGGCGGCGAGCACCTCCCGGGTGCGCTCGGCCCGCACCGCCGGGGTGGCCCGGGGCAGCAGGTCGGGCACGGTGGGCGGGGTGCCGCCCTCGGGTGGCAGGCCGAGCAGCCGGCGCAGCGGGCCGAGCAGCGCCGCGTAGCCGTCGTCCTTGAGCCTGGCCTCGAACACGTTGCCGCGGGCGATGGCGAAGGGGGACTGGCCGAACGGTGCGGGGCGGCCCAGCTGCTGGGCGACGGCGGCCTTGTCGACACCGGCGGCGTCGAGCACGGCCCGGCGGCGACATCCGGGGTTGGCGGCCAGGGCGGCGAGGGCGCGGGCGTCGAGGCTGCGCTGGGGCGTCGGTCCGCGCAGTTCGGCGAGCCGTCGCGCCAGGGGGTCGGCCTGCGCAGGGTGCGAGACGTTCATGGTGCGGCCCAGTGTCGCACCCGGCACCGACAATCCGGGCGCTCCCCCCGCGGGGGCGGCCGCCCGGCCGTTCGGGGACCCGGCCGCGTCCGGTGCCGGACCTGGGCCGGACCCGGGCCGGACCGGCGTCGTCCGGGTCCGGAGGACGCCCCTACCCGCCGGTAGTCGGCCGGTGCGAGATCATGAGGAGGGGGCCCTCAACGGCGAGCCAGGCCGCCGCGTACCAAGCCGCGAGGAGAAACCGCATGCCAGCCCGAATCGTGCTCGTCCGCCATGGTGAGACCGCGTGGTCGGCCACCGGCCAGCACACCGGCCGCACCGACGTCCCGCTCACCGAGGAGGGCCGCGCGATGGCCCGTGCTCTCGGTGCCCGGCTGGCCGAGGCGCCGTGGAACGGCCTCCCCGAGGCCGTCGTCTACACCAGCCCGCTGTCCCGGGCCCGGGAGACCTGCGAACTGGCCGGCTTCGGCGACCGCGCCATCGACCGGCCGGAACTGCTCGAATGGGACTACGGCCAGTACGAGGGCCGTACCGGCCAGGACATCCGCGCCACCGACCACCCCGGCTGGCTGATCTGGCGCGACGGCGTGCCCGGCGGCGAGAAGCTCTCCGAGGTGGCCGCCCGGGTCGACAGCCTGATCGAGGACCTCAACTCCCGGCACGGGCTCCCGCATCCGGACACCACCACGATGCACGCAGCCGACTGCGAGGTGGTGCTCTTCGCCCACGGCCACCTGCTGCGGATCCTCACCGCCCGCTGGCTCGGCCTGCCGCCGGAGTACGCCCAGCGCTTCAAGCTCGGCACGGCCTCGCTGTCGGTGCTGTCCTGGGAGTACGGCCTGCCTGCGGTGGAGATCTGGAACGACCACAGCCACCTCGACTGACCACCGCCGCGCCACCGGTCCGCCCCGGGCGGCTGGCCCCGGCCCGGGTGCCAGGGGACGGACCGGCCGCTTCGGCGGGGGTGCTCAGGCCGCCGCGACGGCGGTCCGGTAGGACTCCAGGAACCGCTGCACCTCCGGCACCCGCCGGTGCTCCACCAGCCGCCCGGCCGTGTGCGCGAGCATCCCCCGGATCCGGGCCGAGCGGACCTGCGCCAGCAGCCCGGTGGCCGCGTCGGCGTGCTCGGCGGCGCCCCGCAGGTCGCCGCGCCCGAGCCGGTCGTGGGCCAGCTCGGCGGTGTAGAGCGCCCGGTTGCGGACGAAGTGCGGCTGCTGGAGCGCTATCGCCTGCCGGGCCCGCTCGCTCGCCAGGTCCCACTCACCGAGCGCCGCCCGGCACTGGGCCTCCAGGCCGGCCAGCTCGGCCTCGCCGAAGAACGACATCCACTCCGGGTCGGCGCCCGACCCGCCGCGGTCGAACAGCGCGTACGCCCTGGAGAGCGCCTGCTCGCAGGCGGCCCGGTCCTGCAGCAGGGCCCAGCCACCGGCCTCCCGCATGGACAGCAGCGAGAGCAGGCGGGCGGAGCCCAGCCGCCGGGCGGCGGCCTGCCCGGCCTGGGCCGCGCGCAGTGCCTCCCGCGGCCGGCCGGCGTCCCGGGCCAGAAAGGCGCTGTTGCAGAAGACATGGGCCTCCAGCGCCGCGTCGCCCGCCATCCGGGCGGTGGCCAGTGCCTCCGAGTAGAACGAGCGGGCGTCCATCAGCCGGTTCGAATCGTGCGCCAACCAGCCCACCGAGATGGCCAGTTCACCGGCCCCGGCCTGGAGCCGGCGCTCGGTGGCGGCACTGTGGACGCTGTCGTTGAGCAGCAGGTAGGCGTTGCGCAGCGACTGCCCGGCCCGCTCGAACAAGGTGTCGCCGCCGACGGCGTCGTCGAGCAGCCTGATCTCCCGTACGGCCTGCTCCACCCCCCGGACCTCCGCGGCGCCCACCTTGCGGGGGGCCGGCAGGTCCGGCCGCGGGTCGAACGGCGGCGGGGCCGCGGCCTGCGCGGGGCCGTCCAGGCCGAGCGCAGCCGCGAGGGCGGTCGGGCCGCCGCTCAGGAATGTCCGGCGACGCACGTCGTCGTTCTCCTCATCGGGCCGGTGCAGGTCGTCGAGCGGGGGCGGTGCGGCCGGTCCGCCCCCGGTGGCCCGGCGGCGGACCGCGGTCCGCGGGGCGAAGCCTAGGTCCGCCAGGGAACGTCCCGGCCACATGTGGCGGAACACTCGCTCGTACGCGTAGTTGGGACAGCGGATCTCACCCGCCTCGACCCGCCCGACGTAGCGCGCGTCGCAGGACACGTGCTCGCCGATCTCCCGCGCCGCCCGGCGCACCGCGGTGGCGAACTCCCCGGGGGAGAGGTCGCCGCGCAGCTCGCGCATGACGGTGTTGGGGGCCGCGGGCGCGGGCCCGTCCGGTCGGGTCGCTGTCATGCTGCGCTCCGTGGTCGTGCACCGGGAGGTGTGCCGGGTGTGCCGGGTGATCCGGGTACGCCGGGCGGGGGCCGGGTGGTGCGGGTGACCTCCCGGTGTCGGCAAGACAGTACCCGCCGTCACGCACCGGTTACTGCGGGTTGCCGCGCAATCTCCGGGCAATAGCGGACATATCGCTCCGGTGTGCCGGTATCCGCCATGAAATGCCATGCCTTGCTGTACGCCACCCCGTGGCCTCGGACGCCCTCCGTGCGTTGTCCTGATACGTGGAAGCCCCCGTCACCCGCCCCCACCCGACCGAGTGACCCGGCTTCCGACCTGACGAGGTGACAGCAGGAGGGCTCATGGCCATCGGAGTGCCCCACCATCGACGTCTGGCCACCCAGTGGGTCCTGCCCGGTGTGGCCCCCGCACTCCTGCCGGAGGCCCCGGGCGGTGAGCGGGCGGTCCTCGGCGGGGGCGGAGCGGGATCCGTCCGTCCGGCGGTCTGCCAGGGTGCCACTGCGGGCCGGCCGTCCAAGTCGCCCCGCTCCCCGGTCCGGTACGACCTGGTGACGGTCTCGGTCCGGCACGGCCTGGAGACCGTCGACATCCTCCGGCTCCGCCGTGCCTGCGGGGCAGTGCTGCAGACGGCGGGCGGCTCGGCCATCGCCTTCCTGGTCCCGGCCGGCACCGCCGACAGCTGGCACCTGCCCGGCAGCTCCTGTACCGCCGGCGCCTCCGTGCTGGCCCCCTCCGATCCGCGCTGGGTGATCCCTCCGACCGGCCCCGAGGGTCCAGCCAGGCCGACCGATGCGTGGGTGCTGCGCTCGGCGCTCTGCGAGGCCGCCTGCACGCTCACCGCAGGCGGCCTCGGGCCGTTCTGACCCCGCCCGCGGTGAACGTGCAGGCGGCACCGCCGGACGGCGGCGGACGGCGGTCACCCCCCGCCCGCGGTCGGCAGATAATGGCCGCATGGGACGCAGCAGGGCCGGCAAGGCTTCGAACAGGGCCGATCAGGCCGGTACCACCGCCACCACCGGCGCATCGCCCGGTGCGTCCCCCGGCGCGCCCGGCGGCCGCACCCACGCGCAGGGTCCGCTGGTCCGCGCGGTCGACTCCGGCCACGCCGAGCTGCGCCCCGACCGGGACCGCCCGCGCGCCTGGCAGCTGCTGCTGGACGGCGCACCCCAGTCGCTCGTCGACCTCGACGACCCGGCCCACCTCGGCTTCGAGTACCAGCGCAGGCTCGGCCATGTGATCGACCTCGCGGGCCCGCCCGGCCGTCCCGCCACCGTGCTGCACCTGGGCGGCGGAGCCCTCACCCTGGCCCGCTACGTCGCCGCCACCCGCCCGCGCTCCCGCCAGCAGGTCGCCGAGATCGACACCGCGCTCACCGAACTGGTGCGCGCGGAGCTTCCCTTGGAGCGGGGCTGGCAGATCAAGGTGCGCGGCTCGGACGCCCGCTCGGTGCTCGAACGGACGCCGGAGGGCTCGGCCGACCTGGTCATCGCGGACGTCTTCGCCGGAGCCCGGGTGCCGGCCCACTGCGCCACGGTGGAGTTCGCCGCGCTCGCCGCGAAGGCCCTGGCCCCCGGCGGCCGGTTCGCCGTCAACATCACCGACGGCTCGACGCTGCCCTTCGCCCGGAGCCAGGCCGCCACCCTGCTCGCGGTCTTCCCCGAGGTCTGCCTGGTCGCCGACCCGGCGGTGCTGCGCGGCAAACGGTTCGGCAACCTGATCCTGCTGGCCGGCCACCAGCCCCTGCCGCTCGCCGAACTGGGCCGACGGGTGGCCTCCGACTCCTACCTCGGCCGGATCGAGCACGGCCGCGCCCTGACCGACTTCACGGCCGGGGCCGCCCCGGCGACGGACGCCACGGCGGCCCCGTCACCCACCCCGCCACCCGGCGTCTTCAGCTGACGGACGGGTGGGCGGGCAGCCGGGATGCTCGGTCCGGGGTGCCCGGTCAGGTGGTGACGGGTTCGGGATGCTCGGTGCGGGGTGCCCGGTCCGGGATGCTCGGTGCGGGGTGTCCGGTCAGGTGGTGACGGGTCCGCCGTGGTGCCGTGTCAGTGGCCGCGGGGCAGGCCACGGTGCTTGTACGTGGCGGCGCCGGTCAGCAGTAGTCCGGCGACGATCGGTACCAGCACCGCCGTCCCGCTCTCCGCACCACCCCGCCGGCCCGGGGCGGCGGCGAGGGCCAGTTCGTCCGTGGGAGCGTCCTGCCCGTCCAGGCCCTGGGCGACGCCGGGGGGGACCGCCGTGACCGCCCGCCCCGACGGGAACGCCCCCGCGTGGCCGGACCCCGGGAGCGACACCGCGCCCGGATCCGGTACCTCGGTCCCCAGGTCCTCCTCGGGGCCGGACGCGTCCGGACCGCCGAGGCCGCTCCCGGCGACCGGCACCACGGGCAGCGGCGCAGCCGTGTCGGCCCCCTCCTCCTCGCTGCCCGCCGGGTGGGAACGGGACGCGCGGGCCGGGACGTCGGCCCGGCTCTGCGGCGGCACGGAGGGAAGCAGCACGGTCGCGATGGCGAAGGCGTCGGGCACCGTGGTGGCCTGGCCGGGCAGGGGGAGTCCGCCGGCCCGGATCCGGTCCTGCAGCACCTGTTCCACCGGCTGCGCCGACCGGTCCAGGACCGGTGCGACGGTATCGGTCAGCCCGTCGAGCAACGCGCCCGCCGGGGCGTCCGCGTGGGCGGAGCGGCGCTCGGTGTCGGTCGTGGCGTGCGCGGCGGTGCTGAACCCGAGCCCCAGCCCCCAGACTTGGGCGAGTACGGCGCCACCTGCGGCCAGCGTCCGGGCCGTGGAGCCCGCCCTCGCCCCGGGCAGCCGCCCGGCCACGCCGCCCGCACGGGCGATGCCGGCGCGGGCGGGGCGGGTGCGGGCGGGTCCGGTGAGGTCAGCGGGGCCGGTGGGGCCGGTGGGGCCGGTGTCGAGCCCGCTACGGCCGGTGACGCCGAGGTCCGCCCCGCTGCCTCCGGTGGCGCGAGGACTGCCGACGGCATCCGGAGGCGGGGGCTTCGCATGATTGGCTCGCACGTGAGGGGAGAACGAGCGGACAGGGCCGAAGGTCACGCCCGGCGGTGACTCTGCGTCAGCATCGGCGCGTGTTCAACGGTCACCACGGCGCCGTTCCGCGCCCCGGGGTGCACCGGGCCGGATGGGAAGGCCTGGACGTTCCCGGATGTCCTGGCGGGCGGCCGGCGCCCCCGAGGGTCGATTTCCGGCCGATCTGGCAGCCCTTCGGACAGGCGGCGTACTCCCGGCAGCGGTGCCTCAGCTCCCCGCCGCCCGAGGCCCGATTCCTGCTGCCCGGTCGCGCGGTCCGACCCGCGCCGTCCGACCCGGGCGGGTGTGCTCCCGGCCGCGGCCGTACGCACCGGCCCCTCCGGACCGGCGGCGCCTGCCCCGCGCCCTGCCGCCCCTGCTGGGCGTACGGGGCGGGGAGCGGCCGTAGCGCGGACGCTCCGGAGGGCCCTGGCCGTGCTGCCAGTGGGGCCCCCGGAGCGTCAGGCGCGGACGCGGCTCAGGAGTTGGGGCGCAGGGTCCACGTGATGGTCATCACACCGGTGACGTCGCCGTCGGCACGGGTGATCTCCACGGTGACCGGGAAGACCGGGCGCTCGCCCTTGTCCAGCTCCGCCACCACGTCGGCGATCGGCCGGCCCAGCGTGGCCGTCGCGGTGACCACGCCCATCGCGAGCTTCTTGTACGCGATCTCGGCGTTGACGGCCAGCGGCACGGCGCGGGACAGCTGGTCCCCGAAGGCGGCGAGCACGATGCAGCCGCTCGCGGACTCGGCCAGGGTGAACATCGCACCGGCGTGCGGACCGCCGACGTGGTTGTGGAAGGCGGGCTGATCGGGCAGCTGGAGCACGGCCCGCTCGGGGGTCGTCTCCAGGTACTCGATCTTGAGCGTGTGAGCCATGGGGACGGTGGAGTCGAGCAGCTGCCCGATCGAAGGTGTGGTCATGGCAGCAATGTTACTAGTGGGTAGCTTCATCGGGGAGGGGTGCCCGCACGTGGAGTTGGTGCCGGCCGGTCTGTGTACGCGGAAACGCCAGAGGGCCCGATCTCGTGAAGAGATCGGACCCTCTGGTCGATGGGGTGAGTGACGGGACTCGAACCCGCGGCCACCTGGACCACAACCAGGTGCTCTACCAACTGAGCTACACCCACCATCTGTCCGGGGCGTTCCCGCTCCGACAGGAAGAACTCTACAGGATCCGGAAGGGTGCTCGCGCCAGGGTTTCGCACACCCTCCGGACCGGAGGGCTGGTCAGGGCGTCGGCAGCTGGTGCCTGGTCGCGATGGCCCGGGCGGTGTCCCCGTCCGGCCCGGGCTGCTCGACGAACACGGCCTCGCGGTAGTAGCGGAGTTCGGCGATGCTCTCGCGGATGTCCGCGAGGGCCCGGTGGTTTCCGCCCTTCTGCGGGCTGTTGTAGTAGGCGCGCGGGTACCAGCGGCGGGCCAGCTCCTTGATCGAGGAGACGTCCACGATCCGGTAGTGCAGGTACCCCTCGAGCGTCGGCATGTCCCGGGACAGGAAGCCGCGGTCGGTCGCGACCGAGTTCCCGCACAGCGGCGTCTTGCCGGCCTCGGGCACGTGCTCGCGGATGTACGCGAGCACCAGCTCCTCGGCCTCGGCCAGGGTGACGCCGTCCTCCAGCTCGGCGAGCAGGCCGGAGGAGGTGTGCATGGTGCGCACCACCTCCGGCATGGTCTCCACCGCCTCGGCGGGCGGGCGGATCACGACCTCCACGCCCTCGCCGAGGATGTTCAGTTCCGAGTCGGTCACCAGCGCGGCGACCTCGACCAGGGCGTCCCGGTCGAGGTCGAGGCCGGTCATTTCACAGTCGATCCATACCAAGCGGTCATTCACGCCACTCACCCTACGGCGCGATCACGCGTGGCGGAGAGCGGTCGGGCCGTACGGGCGTGCGGAGCCTCGCCGCGTTCGGCCTGCTCGTCGCCCGCACGCGGCGCCGCCTCCGGACCCGGGACGCCGGTGACCGCCCCGTCGTCCTCGTCCGGATGGGGAGCGGCCGGTCCCGGGCCGCCGTCCGGACGGTGGCCCAGACCCTGGTCGCGGGCGCTCGGCTGGTCCTGGCCCTGGTCGTCGGCGACCGCGTGCTCCACGGCCCTGCCTTCGCCCCTGCCCCTGGTCCGGCCGTCGATCCCGCCGCCCGCCCGGTCTTCGCCGCCGCGGTTGCTGCCGCGGTCGTCGGACCGGTCGTCCGAGCGCCGGTCGCCCGGCCGCAGGTCATCCCGTCGCAGATCTTCCCGTCGCTGGTCCTCCCGACGCTGGTCCTCCCGGGGACCGGTGTGCAGGCCGGTCCGAGGGTCGAACCGTGGACCGAGCCGTCCCGGACCCGGGGCGTCGGGCGCGAGCCCGCCGGTACGGCCTAGCGGACGTTCCAGGGGCCGTTCGAGCGGGCGCTCGCCCACCCGGTCCGCGCTGCGGTCGGCCCCCCGGTCCGGTGCACGGTCCGGCATGCGGTCCGGGAGCCGGTCGGAGCTGCGGACCGGACGCCCGCCGGTGGAGGACGGACCCGGCTGGGGCGGGACCATCGGGCGGACACGGTTGCGCGCGCCCGCCGGCGATCCCGCGGGCTGTCCGGAGGCCACGGCGCCGTGGATGCCGGGCGCGCCCGGGAGCCCCTGGCCGCCGGGCGCGTTCGACGGCGCCCCGAGGTACCCCGACGTGCCCGCCTGGGCACCCGGTCCGCTGTACCCGCCCGCCATGCCCTGACCGCCCGTCACGCCGCCCTGGCCTGCCGAGGCCAGGCTCGGAGCCGGACGGTCGCCGGGCAGCCCCTGCGCCGGGACCAGGCCGGACGGTGCCGGCCGACGGGCCCGGTAGGTGGTCCGGTACGCGGCCGGTGACACGCCCAACTGGCGCCGGAAGTGCCCCCGCAGGGCCACCGGCGACCGGAAACCGCAACGGCGCGCGACATCGTCCACCGACAGGTCGGACGTCTCCAGCAGCCGCTGGGCCTGCAACACCCGCTGGGTGATCAGCCACTGCAACGGCGCACTGCCGGTGAGCGTGCGGAACCGCCGGTCGAAGGTGCGCCGGCTCATGTACGCGCGCGCGGCCAGCACCTCCACGTCGAACTGCTGGTTGAGGTTCTCCAGCGCCCAGGTGACCACCTCGGCCAGCGGGTCGTTGCCGATCTCCTCAGGTAAAGACTGATCGATGTACTGGGCCTGACCGCCGCCGCTGCGCCGGTTCGGCACCACCAGACGGCGGGCCAGGGCGTTGGCCGCCTCGGTGCCGTGGTCGCTGCGGACCACGTGCAGGCAGAGGTCGATGCCGGCCGCCGTCCCCGCGGAGGTGAGCACGTCCCCGTCGTCGACGAAGAGCTCGCGCGGGTCGACATGCACGCGCGGGTACCGCTTGGCCAGCGTCGGCGCGTACATCCAGTGCGTGGTGGCCGGACGGCCGTCGAGCAGGCCGGCCGCCGCGAGGACGAACGCGCCCGTGCACAGGCCGATGATCCGGGCGCCCTCGTGGTGCGCCTTGCGCAGGGCGGTGATCGCCTCGGCCGGCGGCGGCTGGGAGATCGACCGCCAGGCCGGGACCACGATGGTGCCCGCCCGGGCGAGCGCCTCCAGCCCGTACGGCGCGGTCAGGGTGAGGCCGCCCGTGGTGGTCAGCGGGCCCTCCTCACCGGCGCAGACCAGCAGCCGGTAGCGTGGCACCCCGGCGTCCTGGCGGTCCACGCCGAAGACGGAGAGCGGGATGGAGCTCTCGAAGATCGGCGCGCCGCTGAAGATCAGCACCGCCACCGTCTCCCGGCGGCGTCGACCGGAGAGCTTGCGGGGGGCGGGGCCGGAGAGCGGGACGGGTCCGTTCGTCCCCGTGCCGCCATTGCCGCCGGCGAGGGCGGTGCCGGAGCCGGTGGTGGCGCCGCCTCCGTTACCGACTCCACCCGGACCGCTCAGGGCCGACGAGGAGACAGCGGAGCCGGTGGGCAGGCCGGTGGCGGCCGGCCCCGGGGTCCCGTACGGACCGGCCGGGTGGCCCAGGGAGGTGCCGTAGCCGCTGCCGCCGCCCATGCTGCCGGTGGTTCCGCCGCTGAGAGCCGTGCCGTTGGACGGCGGTCCGGACGGCAGGCCGGGCCCGGCGCCGCGCGGGGTGAGGTGCGTGGACGGAGCGTACGCCGCCGAGGCCCGCGCGCCGGACGGGAACTGGCCGTGCGTCAGGCCGGAGCCGGTGCCGAGCCCGGTGTTGATGCTTGCGCTGTGAGCGGGGCCGGGGCCGGGGCCGCTTCCGGTGCCGAGGACTGAGCCGGTGGCTGCGGTCGGGGCGGCGGGCGAGGTGGCGGAATCGGCGGGACGGTAGCCGATCTGACCGCCGGTCGGGTGGCCGGGACTCGCCGGGGCGACCCGATTCGGCCTGGACGCACCAGTTCTGGAGGCCCGGCCCGGGAGACTGGTCGACGGCTGGCCGCTGTCAGGACCCGTGTCGCTCCTGCTCACCCTGCTCAAGGCGCTCCAGCCCCCTCGGTGGTGTGGTGTGGTGGTGCCGCGCTGCTCGCCAAGATCGAATCTACTTGGTGGACCGTTGCCGTTGTGACAAGTTCACCATCCGACGCTATGTCGACATGGCAATTTGGCGCGATGCATTCGATCACGAAGCGTGGCACCCGTCGACCCCCCTGTGAAGGGGGCGGGCGCAATGGTGGCTGGTTGTCACACGACCGATCACCCGCCGTCGCCGACCGCCACCCCTCTGTCATCGGCTTGGGCTGCGGCTTTGTCCAAGCGGAAGGGGGTGTCTGCAGATTGACCGAAAATAGGCGGTGGGAGACAGGGGCGCGCAGGCCATTCACGCGCGCCTCCTGAGGCCTGACGACACAGGGGTTCCGCCGTAGGCGCACGAGTCGGAGCGGCGGGGTTGGCGTCCGAGCTCACGCACGGTTCCCGGCAGGACCCGTGGGGCGGACAGGTGGCCGGGCGCGACGGCCTCACCGTGCCGCGTGCCGGGCACGATGAACGCGCCGTGGGGCGCCGTGGGGCGCCGGGAGTCGCCGGGAGCCTGGGGAGTGGTGACCGCGGGCGCGCGGGTGCGCGGGTGCGCGGGGTGCAGGCGGTGCTCTGCGGCGGCGGCTGCCGGTGAAGGTGCGCTGCAGTGGCCGGCTGACGGGCCGGCCGGTGCCCGCCCGTGAGCCCGTTATCGTCGGGCCATGGAGATACCGGGCCGGCTCGAACTGGCCAACGACAACGCGGCCGCGTTCCAACTCGCCCAGGCCGAGGCCCGGGGGTGGCTCGCTCTCCGGCGTCCCGGGTTCGCCGCGGTCCGGCCGGACCGCGGCCCCGAGCAGGTGGAGGCCGACCGCGTCGTGGTGACCCGGCCGTACGCCGACCCGAGCGCGCTGGAAGCCGAACTCGTGGAGCTCTTCAAGGAGTGGGACACCGGCCACCTCTGTCTCGAGGACCCGTACGGGCGCCTGGACCTCTCCCGTTTCGGCTGCGAGGCGGCGCGAGGGAAGCCGGTGATGGCCCGCCCGCCAGGTCCGCCCGATTCCGATGTCGATGCCGACGCCGACGCTGGCGCCAATGCTGACGCCGGCCGGCGCCGCTATCCGGCCGACGTCGGCCTGACGGTCCATGAGGTGATCGGCGTGGACGACCTCGCGGAGGCCGAGCGCACCGTGGTCCACGGCTTCCCCGAACTCGCCCGGTTGCCCTGGCAGCGCGGCGGCCTGTTCCCGGCCGCGCTGCTGGAACGTCCCGGCTACCGGGTCTGGCTGGCCCGGCGCGGAGGTACGCCGGCCAGCGCCTGCGTGACGTACGACGACGGAGCGGCCGTGGGCGTGTACTGGGTCGCCACACTCCCGGAACACCGCTCGAAGGGAGCCGCCGGAGCCGTCATCGGCCAGGCCCTCGCGGCCCACCCTGACCGGCTCGCCACTCTGACGGCCACCGAGTCGGGCGAACCGCTCTACCGCCGGATGGGCTTCCGGGAACAGGGCGTGAGCCGCTGGTGGCGCTACCCGCGGACCGTTCCCGCGGCGTCATCGGCCGCGGGCCCGAGGTAGGTGGACTCGACGTAGCCCGACGTAACTCGACGTAGGCGGTCTGCGTGGCGATCGGCATCGCCACCCGCGTCCTGATCGACCGGAGGCCGGAGCAAGCACGCTCCGGGCACCCCGGACCGGTGCGGTGGCCGGCTGACTCGGTACCGGTCCCGGTCCCGGTCTCGCTCCCGGTCGCCGGCCCGGTCCCGATCTATGCGGGCTGGGCGGCCTGGCGGCCCTGGGCGGTCTGCGGCAGCTGTGTGGTCTGGGGGAGCTGCGCGGTCTGGGGAAGCTTCAGCGGACGGGGGAGCGGCGTGGCCGGTACGCCGGGGATGCCCGGGATGACCTGCGTCTCCGGTCCCACGCCCTGGACGCCCTGGGCGACACCCTGGACGATCCGTGCGGCACGGGCCAGTTGGGGCCGGAGCCGGGGTCGGGCCGGTGTCCGGGCAGCCCGGGAGCCGACCGCGGTCGGGGCGTTGCGCGCGGTCAGGACCATCCCGACGGCCTCGGGCAGCCCGCGGGCCTTCAGGGTCGGCCGGTACCCCTGTTCGCTCCAGGGGCGCCCGTGGTGCAGCCAGACGCTGCGCAGCCCCGTCGCCTCCGCGCCCGCGATGTCCGCCGGTGCATGGTCACCCACCATCCACGTTTCGGCGACCCAGTCGGCCATCGGCGGTACGCCGCATCGCTGTGCGGCGATCTCGAAGATCAACGGGTCGGGTTTGACGCAGTTCGCCTCCTCCGAGATCACCCAGCCGTCGACGAGGGCGGAGAGCCCGGTACGCCGGATCTTCTCCAACTGCGGGCGGGTGCCCCCGTTGCTGACGATGCCGAGTGTCCAGCCTGCCGAGCGGGCGGCCCGGAGGGCTTGGACGTGTGAATCCGGACAGGCGATATGGGAGTTGATTCCCCGGCGGTAGTGGGCAAGAAGAAGGTCGAGCGAGTGGTCGAGTCCGTAACGGCGTTTGGTGGCACCCAACACCGTCTCCCGGGGCACGTAGCCGCTCCCGTCGATGGTGGACATCCACTCGATGTCGGTGGCCGGCAGGCTGTGCTCGGCCAGGAAGTCCTGTGCCCAGGATCGGTAGGCGGCGTCCCTCGGGAGGAGCGTGTTGTCGAGGTCGAACAGGAGCAGCGACATGCGCAGCATGCTGCCAGTGACGAACCGTATGCATCTGGCAATTGCCAACGGGCGGCCCGAAATGCAGGGGAATGGCCGGATCGAGTCGACACTGTGTGACGGGAGGGATACGCGGGTCGGGTGGGGCGAAAGGGTTCAGGACGGATCGGCCGCGGGGGCGGGCGGAAGGGACAGGACGCAGGGGGATGACGGTCGGGTCACGTTGTGTGTATGTCCTGTTGCGTGCGGGCGACTGTTCGGTCAAGCTCCAGGGAACCTTCTCTCCGTTCGGGGCTCGGTACCGCCTCCGGCTCCGGTCGGCGGAGGGGGCGCGTTCGGTTCGGCGTGCACCCCGCCATTGGCGGGATCGTCCGCCGGATCCGGTCTCCGGCGCTGGGCCGGAGCCCCGGCTCGTCGTACTCTGAAAGGAACAGGTCGCATTCAGTGGTGCTCGGCGTGGACCGGCGCGATGCCGCGGAGTGGATCTGTTGTCGGGGCCGTTCAGGCCTCTCCTGTCGGCCCGCCTCAGTGTGAAGAGCTTTGAGCCATGGTTGGTTTTGAGCCTCCCGGATCCGCCCCTGCGGATGCCGCCGCGCGACGGGTCGATGACTCCGTACCGAGCCCCAGGGCGCCCCGGTGGCTTGCCCTGGCATGGGTGCGTGAGCTCGTCCGGTTGGGTCGGACGAACCGGGTGACGTTGAAGGGACAGGTGTCGGGGCGGCAGCGGGTGTCAGGGATGCCGGCGCCCCGGGCGGAAGCCGTACGCCGCGACGGCGCCGGCGACGCCGCACAGACCGGCGGTGCCGGGGCCGTGCCAGGACGGCGGACCGATGCCGGTCCGGTCGGCGGCCCGATGGACGGGGAGCCGGGCGTTCAGGAGCAGGCCGCGCGGGAACTGGATCCGGCCTTCCAGCACGGCGTGGTCGTCGGCTTCGACGGATCGTTGTCGAGTGAGCGTGCGCTCGCCTACGCCGTCGGCATGGCCAGGCGCTCACAGTGCGGGCTGGTGATCGTCCATGTGGCCAACCGGCTGCCGGCCACGGTCTGGGCGGGATGCGAGCCGCCGGTCTTCGTGGATCTACCCGACCACCGCACCGAGATCCTGGGGTTGGAACTCGCCTGTGCCGACTTCCTGGCCGGCGTGCCGTGGATCCTGGTCGAGCGTGGTGGGGACATCTGCCATGAGATCGAGGAGGTCGGCCGCGAGTACGCCGCCGACGCGATCGTCGTCGGCAGCACCCACGGGCTGCTGGGCAAGCTGTTCGGATCGGTGTCGAGCCGGCTGGCCCGCAGGGCCAACCGGCCCGTCATCGTGATCCCCTGACGGGGTGTCGGCGCCGACGGACGCACCGCCGAAGTAGGCGGTCCGGCGCCTGACCGGCCGGCCGGCAGCGCGTTGATCTCTCCGGCCGCCTGCCCGGGTGCCGCCCGGGTCGCCTCCGGTCGCCGACCGGCGTCAGGGTATAGCGGCTGGTGAGAGTGAGGGCGGAATCGGCCACGGGATCGAGCGTGCGGCCGGCGTGGCCGCGCACCGGTCGGCGGGTCGGTTGGATCGGTGGAACGGGCGGACTGGTTGGCGGGTCGGCGGGTCGGTGTGGCCCCCCGGGGCCGACCTGATGGCCGGCCCCGAGGGGGCGTGCCTCCGACAGCCGGTTGCCCCCGGTGGATGGGCTCCCGGCAGCCGGTCGGCGACGGATGTCCTTACCGGCAAGCCGGTTCAGTACTTCATGCCCAGCTCGCGCGCGATGAGCATGCGCTGCACCTCGGAGGTACCCTCGCCGATCTCCAGGATCTTGGAGTCTCGCCAGAACCTGGCGACCGGGAACTCGTTCATGAAGCCGTAGCCGCCGTGGATCTGGGTGGCCTCGCGAGCGTTGTCGACGGCGGCCTCGGACGCGTACAGCTTGGCGATCGCAGCCTCCTTCTTGAACGGCTCGTTGTGCAGCAGCCGGGAGGCGGCGTCCCGCCAGGCCAGGCGGGCGGTGTGGGCGCGCATCTCCATGTCGGCAAGCTTGAACTGGATGATCTGGTTGGCGCCGATCGGGCGGCCGAAGGCTCGGCGCTCGCCGGCGTACTTGAGTGACTCGTCGACACATCCCTGCGCCAGGCCGGTGGACAGGGCTGCGATGGCGATGCGGCCCTCGTCGAGGATCCGCAGGAACTGGGCGTAGCCGCGGCCGCGCGGGCCGAGCAGGTTTTCAGCGGGGACACGGCAGTCGGTGAAGGACAGTTCGCGGGTGTCGGAGGCGTTCCACCCGACCTTGGAGTACTTCTTGGACACCTGGAACCCCGGAGTTCCAGTGGGCACGATGATGGACGAGATCTCGCGGCTTGGCGAGGACTCCGTGCCACCTTCACTCGAACGAGCGATCGGTTCGGTCAGGGCGGTCACCGTGACCAGCCCGGTGATCTCGGTACCGGAGTTGGTGATGAAGCACTTGGTGCCGTTGATCACCCACTCGTTGGTGGCCTCGTCGAAGCGGGCCGTGGTGCGGGTCGCGCCGGCGTCGCTGCCGCCCTCGGGCTCGGTGAGGCCGAAGGCGCCGAGCATCTCGCCCGAGGTCAGCTTGGGCAGCCAGGTCCGCTTCTGCTCCTCCGTGCCGAACCGGTAGATCGGCATCGCGCCGAGCGAGACCGCGGCCTCCAGCGTGATGGCCACCGAGGAGTCCACCCGGGCCAGTTCCTCCAGCACCAGGCCGAGCGCGAAGTAGTCGCCGCCCATGCCGCCGTACTCCTCCGGGAAGGGCAGGCCGAACAGGCCCATCCGACCCATCTCCCGGATGATCTCGTACGGGAACTCGCCCTGCTCGTAGAAGTCGCCGATCTTCGGCGCCACCACGTCCTGGGAGAACTCTTCGACGGTGCGGCGCAGTTGCTCGTACTCGTGGTCCAGTCGGTGGTCGAGCATGGGGATCCTCCTGGGATCGGGCCGATGAGGCCGAGGTGAGGGAGATTCGGTGGGAGGCCGGAGGGTCCGGCGCGGACCGGTCGGTCCGGGGCGGGCCGGTGGCCGTTGCCGGGTCGGCGGGGTCAGCCGTCGGGCCCGACCGTGGTGTTCAGCTGTCGGTCCGGGGCCCGGACGCCGGGGTGGCCGGCGTCCGGGGGAGCACCCGGGGCGGAAGTGCGGGTTGTGACGGTCGCGGACCCGGCCGGGCTCGGTCGGCCGGGCTCAGTCGCCCGGGCCGAGCAGGGCGCGGACGGTCCGCGACTGGCTGGGTCGGCCGAGCTGCCGGGCCATCCAGCCACTGGTCGCGACGAGGGAGGTCAGGTCGACCCCGGTCTCGATGCCCAGGCCGTGCAGCATCCAGACCAGGTCCTCGGTGGCGAGGTTGCCGGTGGCGCTCTTGGCGTACGGGCAGCCACCCAGGCCGCCCGCCGACGCGTCCACCACCGTCACGCCGCTCCTGAGCGCGGCGAGGGTGTTGGCCAGCGCCTGGCCGTACGTGTCGTGGAAGTGCACCGCGAGCCGCTCGATCGGCACGCCGACCCGCACGAACGCGGCCAGCAGGCCCTGCACCTGGCCCGGGGTGGCCACCCCGATGGTGTCGCCGAGGCTCAGCTCGGTGCAGCCGAACTCCAGCAGCTGCAGACCGTGGCGGACCACCTGCTCGGCGGCCACCGGGCCCTCCCACGGGTCGCCGAAGCACATCGAGAGGTAGCCGCGGACCGGCACCCCGGCCGCGGTGGCCCGCTCGACGACCGGCCGGAACATCGCCATCGCCTCGTCCGCGGACCGGTTGAGGTTGCGCCGTGCGAAGGTCTCGGTGGCGCTGGCGAAGACCGCGACGTCGGAGACCTGGTGCTCGAACGCCCGGTCCAGGCCGCGCTCGTTCGGCACCAGCACCGGCAACCGGAGTCCCGGGTGCTTCCCGGGCAGGTCGGCCAGCCGGGGCATCAGCTGTTCGGCGTCGGCCAGCTGGGGCACCCACTTCGGGTGGACGAAGCTGGTCGCCTCCACGGTGCGGAGCCCGGCGGCGGCGAGCCGGGCGATGAACTCGGCCTTCACCTCCAGCGGCACCAGGGCGCTCTCGTTCTGCAGCCCGTCGCGCGGCCCGACCTCGTGGATCCGCACCCGGGCCGGCAGTGTCGGGTCGGTCACCGGGTCGGGCAGACCGAGTTCGAGCACGCCCGGCTCGCGGCCGCCGTCCCCCGCCGCGGTGGTACCGGCGTCCGCAGCGGTCGCCGCCTGCGCGGTGGCGGTGTCCGGCGCGGGCTCGTGCTGCGCCTGCGCCGTCACGATGCCACCTCCACGGGTGAACCTGCCTGGGCGGCTGCGGCGTCCTCGGGCGCCGTCACCACGGCGAGCAACTCGTCCATCGCGACGGTGCCGCCCGCGGTGGCCCGGAGTTCGCTGACCGTGCCGTCGTAGGGGGCCGCGATCACATGCTCCATCTTCATCGCCTCCAGGACCAGCAGGGCCTGCCCGCGCTTGACCTGCTCGCCGACGGCGGCCTTGACCACCGTCACCGTGCCGGGCATCGGCGCGGTGAGGGCGCCGTGCTGGGTGGCGCCGGCGGCGGTGCGCTCGGCGACCGGGTCGTAGGGGTGGACCGCCGCGGCGTCGCCCGCCAGACCCAGCCAGCGGACCGGGTGGAACGGCGCGTTGTCAGTGGTGTGTGCGAACGTCGTCTGCAACCCGTCGACGGTGACGGTGAGCCGGTGTCCGGCACGGGTGGCCCGGGCGCGCCGGATCGGTCCGTCGCCGAGCCGGACGTCCAGGTCAGCGCCACCGCCTGACGGATTGTCAGTGGCGTCTGCAAGGGTGGCCGCGGTGCTGGGGCGGACCTGGACGGTGACCGGGTCCCGGCCCGGCAGCCGGAGGTGGTGGGTGGTCCAGGCGGCCTCGCCGCCCATGCGCCACCCGGACGGAAGGGAGAACGGATCGGTCCAGCCGCCGCCCGCCGTGGCGGGGTCGAGCTCCAGTTGCCGGGCCAAGGCGGCGGCGTGGAGGAGCAGTTCCACCGCAGTCGCCTCGGAGGCCGGTGTTTCGGGGCCGGGCGCTTCGGATCCGGCCGCGGGTGACGGCTCGTTCGAGCCACCCCGAGCGTCGGTGGAAGTGCCGGCGTCGGTGTCGGTCTGGGCGTACGGAGAGGCCAGCAGTACAGGGGTCTGCTGGGTGGTCCGTTCGACCAGTCCGGTGTCCAGGTGCCCGGAGACGACGTCCGGGTGTGCCAGCAGGCGCCGGAGGAAACCGGTGTTGGTCGTCACGCCGAGGATCTCGGTGTCGGCGAGTGCGGCGCGCAGTCTGCGCAGCGCGGTCGGGCGGTCGGGCCCGTACGCGATGACCTTCGCCAGCATGGGGTCGTACAGGCTGCCGATCTCGGTGCCGGCCGTGACACCGCTGTCCACCCGGATGCCTTCGCCGGTCGGCTCGCTCAGGTACAGGATCCGGCCGCCGGTGGGCAGGAAGTCGCGGTCGGGGTCCTCGGCGCAGATCCGGGCCTCGACGGCGTGGCCCAGGAAGGAGACGTCCGTCTGCTCGAACGGCAGCGGCTCGCCGGCGGCGACCCGAAGCTGCCACTCCACCAGGTCCAGCCGCTGGGGGTGCGCGGTGTCCGCTCCCACGGCGATGGCCAGCTCGGTGACCGGGTGCTCGACCTGGAGCCGGGTGTTCATCTCCATGAAGAAGAAGTCCATGACCCCCTCGGGGGCGGGCCGGTCCGGGTCCAGGCCGGGCACGATGAACTCCACCGTGCCGGCCCCGGTGTAGCCGCAGGCCTCGGCGGCCCGGACGGCGGCCTCGCCCATGGCCGCGCGGGTCTCCGGGTTCAGAAGGACGGAGGGTGCCTCTTCGATCAGCTTCTGGTGGCGGCGCTGCAGGCTGCACTCGCGCTCGCCGAGGTGGACGGTCCGGCCGTGGGTGTCGGCCAGGACCTGGACCTCGATGTGCCGTGGGCGGTCGACCCAGCGCTCCAGCAGCAGGGTGTCGTCGCCGAACGCGGTGCGGGCCACCCGGCGGGCCGCCGCGAGCTCGGCCGGGAGGTCGGCGGGGTCGCGGACCAGTCGCATGCCCTTGCCGCCGCCACCGGCGGACGGCTTGAGCAGGACGGGGTAGCCGATCTCGTCCGCCGCCCGGGTCAGGTCCTCGTCGGTCGGCGAGCCGCCCTGGCTGCCCGGGACCACGGGCACGCCGGCGACCCGGACGGCCTCCTTGGCGTTGATCTTGTCGCCCATCAGCTCCACCGCACCCGGCGGCGGGCCGATGAACGCCAGCCCGGCCTCGGCGCAGGCCCGGGCGAAACCCGGGTTCTCCGCGAGGAACCCGTACCCGGGGTGGACGGCCTGGGCACCGGTCCGCCGGGCCGCGGCCAGGATCTGGTCGGTGCGCAGGTAGGTCTCGGCGGCCGAGCTGTCGCTGCGGTCCGTCGGTCCGAGGCGTACGGCCAGGTCGGCGGCGCGGACGTGGGGCGCGTCGGCGTCCGCGTCGCTGTGGACCGCGACCGACCGGACGCCGAGCCGCCGCAGTGTGCGGATCACCCGCAGGGCGATCTCGCCCCGGTTGGCGACGAGAACGGTGTCGAACATGGGAGGTGTTCCTCCTGGTCGAGGAGAGCCGCCTGGGTGTGGCGGCCGGGGTGGGGCAGCGAGGGTGTGCGGTTCGGGTTCGGTCGGTCCGGACGGTCCAGGCAGTTCGGGCGACCCAGGCAGTTCGGGCGGTACGGCCGGGGACGGCCGCCGGTCACATGCGGAAGACGCCGTACGGCCGCGGTTCGGCCAGCGGTGCGTTGGCGCAGGCGGTGAGGGCGAGGCCGAGCGCCGTGCGGGTGTCGAGCGGGTCGATCACGCCGTCGTCCCAGAGCCGGGCGGTGGCGTAGTACGCGTTGCCCTGGCGCTCGTACTGCTCCCGGACCGGACGCTTGAACTCGTCCTCGGCCTCGACGGGCCACTGCTCGCCCTGGGCCTCCAACTGGTCCCGGCGCACGGTGGCCAGCACGGACGCGGCCTGCTCGCCGCCCATCACCGAGATCTTCGCCCCGGGCCACATCCACAGGAACCGCGGCGAGTACGCCCGGCCGCACATCGAGTAGTTACCGGCACCGTACGAGCCGCCGATCACCACCGTCAGCTTGGGCACCCGGGTGCAGGCCACCGCGGTGACCATCTTCGCCCCGTGCTTGGCGATCCCGCCGGCCTCGTACTGGCGGCCGACCATGAAACCGGTGATGTTCTGCAGGAACAGCAGCGGGATACCGCGCTGGTCGCACAGCTCGATGAAGTGCGCGCCCTTGAGCGCGGACTCGGCGAACAGCACGCCGTTGTTGGCGACGATGCCCACCGGGTGCCCGTGGATCTTGGCGAACCCGGTCACCAGGGTGTTCCCGTACTCGGCCTTGAACTCGGCGAAGCGGCTGCCGTCGACCAGCCGGGCGATCACCTCGCGGACGTCGTACGGCGTGCGCGGGTCCACCGGCACCGCGCCGTACAGCCCGGCGGGGTCGACGGCCGGCGGCTCCACCGGCGCCAGCGGCCAGGGCCGGGGCGCGCGCGGGCCGAGCCCGGCGACGATGGTGCGGACGATGGACAGCGCGTGTGCGTCGTCCTCGGCCAGGTGGTCGGTCACCCCGGAGGTGCGGGAGTGGAGGTCGCCGCCGCCGAGCTCCTCGGCCGTCACCACCTCACCGGTCGCGGCCTTCACCAGCGGGGGGCCGCCGAGGAAGATGGTGCCCTGGTTGCGGACGATCACGGCCTGGTCGCTCATGGCCGGGACGTACGCCCCGCCCGCCGTGCAGGAGCCGAGCACCGCGGCGATCTGCGGGATGCCGGCGGCCGACAGCCGGGCCTGGTTGTAGAAGATCCGGCCGAAGTGGTCCCGGTCCGGGAAGACCTCGTCCTGCATCGGCAGGAAAGCGCCGCCCGAATCGACCAGGTAGATGCACGGCAGCCGGTTCTCCAGGGCCACCTCCTGCGCGCGCAGGTGCTTCTTGACCGTCATCGGGTAGTAGGTGCCGCCCTTGACGGTGGCGTCGTTGGCCACCACCACGACCTCGCGGCCGGCCACCCTGCCGATCCCGGCGATCACGCCGGCGGCGGGCGCCGCGCCGTCGTACAGGCCGTCGGCCGCCAGCGGGCAGAGCTCCAGGAAGGGGGAGCCCGGGTCGAGCAGGGTGTCCACCCGGTCGCGCGGGAGCAGCTTGCCGCGGGAGGTGTGCCGGGCCCGCGCCTTGGCGCCGCCGCCGAGCGCGGCGGCCGAGAGCTTCGCCCGGAGTTCGGCGACCAGGGCCCGGTGCGCCTCGACATTGGCCTTGTAGGCCGCGGACCCCGGGTCCGCCGCGCTCTCCAGCCGGGGCGCGGGCGCGGCGGCAGCGCTGCTGCGGCCCGAGCCGGCCGCTCCGTCGAGGTCGGCGACGCCGTCGAGGCCGAGCCCGGAACGGGCCGCCACGCTGGCGTTGGCGCCGACCGCCGCACCGGTCGTCGATCCAAAGGTTGAGAGGACCATCCCAAGAGCTCCCTTGCCCTCGGAGCCGAAGAGGTGGGCGGACGGAGGTGCCCGCGCCCCCATGTTAATGACCGTTAACTCCTGCCGTCAGGTTAACCGGCGATAACCCGGCTGTCTACGATGGGCGGCATGTCGAACGCCCCAGCCGCCTCCGGGCTCACCCGTCGCGATCAGATCCGCAAGGAGGCCGCCCGGCTGTTCGCGGCCCGCGGCTTCCTCGGGGTCGGGGTCGACGAGATCGGCAAAGCCGTCGGCATCAGCGGCCCCGGCCTCTACCGCCACTTCGCGGGCAAGGACGCCATGCTCGCCGACCTGCTGGTCGGGATCAGCGAGCGGCTGCTGGACGAGGGCCGCCGCCGCGCCGCCCAGGCCGACGGCCCCGTCGCCGTACTGGACGCCCTGATCCGCGGCCACGTCGACTTCGCGCTCGACGACCCGGATCTGATCACTCTGCACGACCGCGAGCTGCTGCACCTCAAGGAGGACGACCGGCGGCGGGTGCGCCGGCTGCAGCGCAAGTACGTGGAGCTCTGGGTGGAGATCGTCCGCGAGGCGTACCCGAGCCTCGCCGACCCCGGGGCCGAGCCGCTGGCCAGGGCCGCCGTGCACGCGGTCTTCGGGCTGCTGAACTCGACCCCGCACAGTGCCGGGTCCAGCCAGGCCCAGCCGGACCGTTCGGCCCTGCCGCGGGACGGCATGGCGACCCTGCTGCGCGGTCTGGCCCAGGGGGCGTTCGCGGCGGCCGCCGACGCCGCCGGGAGCCCGGCCGCAGCCTGAGCCCCGCACCGCCCAACCGCCCTGCACGCTCCCCGCAAAGGCTCCTCACGCCCCCGTCGCCCCTCGGGCGCCCCTGCGGCGTCGCGACCTTCGCGCGGCGGCGCGACCTTCCTGCGGCGTCGGCACATCGGCCGGCCCACCCTGGCGTCGACCGCGCCGGACGGCGCCGGCGGTCGGCAGATCTAGGACCAACGGGGGATCCGGCCGAGGCCGCCCGTCCGCTGCGGCGGGGCGGCCGGGCGGGGCATGGTGGGAGGGCGGGAAGGAACCGCGGCCACCGGTCGTTGAGCCTGCCGTCCGTTCATCTCGTTCGACCGCGATGGACGCCCCACCTGCGAATGGTTAGCATCCCTAAATATGCCTGAGAATCAAGGTTCCACCGCGGAGATATCCCGGCGAAACGGCAGGACCAGCGAGAACACCGGCAGCAGCCGCCACGGGCACGCAGCCACCGGGCGGCCGACGCCGTCCACCGGGCAGCCGAAGCCCTCCCGCGGGACCCCGGCCCCGTCGCCGACCGCGCCCGCTTCCCGGGCCGGCGCGGGGTGGCTGCGACGCCTGTCCGGCTACTGCTGGCACTACCGCCGCAACGTTCTGCTGGCGTTCGGCGCCTCGCTCCTCGGCATGGCGGTGACCGCGGTCGTCCCGCTGGTCACCAAGCTGATCATCGACGACGTGATCACCGCGCACACCCGGCCGCTCGCCCCCTGGGCGATCGTGCTGGTGCTGGCCGCGCTGCTGGTCTTCGTCTCGACCCAGGTGCGCCGCTACTACGGTGGCCAGCTCGCACTGGACGTCCAGCACGAGATGCGGGCCGACCTGTTCCGCTCCCTCACCCGTCTGGACGGTGCCCGGCAGGACAGGCTCGACACCGGCCAGGTGGTCGGCCGGGCCACCTCCGACCTCCAGCTGGTCAACGGGCTGCTGTCGATGCTCCCGATGATGACCGGCTACCTGCTGATGTTCGGGATGTCCCTCGGCGTGATGCTGTGGCTCTCGCCGCCGCTCACCCTGATCGCCCTGGTGATGGGCCCCGTGCTGTGGTGGCTCAGCACCCTGAGCCGCAAGCGCCTGTTCCCGGCCACCTGGGCCGCGCAGCAGGAGGCCGCCGCGGTCGCCGGCGTGGTCGACGCGGCCGTCGGCGGTGTCCGGGTGGTCAAGGGCTTCGGCCAGGAGGCCCAGGAGCGGACCAAGCTGGAACGGGTGTCCCGCGACCTGTACGCGGCCCGGCTCCGTTCGATCCGGCTGAACAGCCGCTACACCCCGGCCATGCAGGCCGTACCGGCGCTCGCGCAGGTCGCCGTGCTCGCGTTGGGCGGCTGGCTCGCGGTCCGCGGCAACGTCTCGCTCGGCACCTTCGTCGCCTTCTCGACCTACGTCGCCCAGCTGACCGGCCCGGTACGGATGCTGGCCATGGTGATCACCGTCGGCCAGCAGGCCAGGGCCGGTGTCGAGCGGGTGATGCAGCTGGTCGACCAGCAGCCGAAGATTAAGGAACGCCCGGATGCCCACGCGCTCGACCCCGCGCTCGCCGCGCCCGGCACCCCCGCCCTCGAACTGGCCGGCGTCGACTTCCACTACGACCACGAGCACGACGAGCACGACGAGAACGACGAGAACGAGGATCACGAGGAGCCCGAGCCCGACGGTCACGACGGTCACGACGACGGCCTCGCGTCCGCCGGGCCCGCGCGCAGCGAGCAGGCGGCACGGAAGGCCGAGCCCGTCCTGCACCGCCTCGACCTGAGCGTCGCCCCCGGCGAGACCGTCGCCCTGGTCGGTGCCTCCGGTTCGGGCAAGTCCACCGTGGCGCAGCTGGTCCCGCGCTTCTACGACCCGGTCGCCGGTGAGATCCGGCTCTTCGGGCACGACCTGCGCGAGCTGACCCTCGACTCGGTCCGCTCCACCGTCGGCATCGTGCCGGAGGACAGCTTCCTGTTCTCCGACACCGTCCGGACCAACATCTCCTACGGCCACCCGGAGGCCACCGAGGAGCAGATCACGGCGGCCGCCCGGGCCGCCCAGGCGGACGGCTTCATCCGCGAACTGCCCGACGGGTACGACACCAAGGTCGGCGAGCAGGGCCTCACCCTCTCCGGTGGTCAGCGCCAGCGGATCGCCCTGGCCCGCGCGATCCTCAGCGACCCGCGGATCCTGCTGCTCGACGACGCGACCTCGGCCGTCGACCCGCGGGTGGAGGCGGAGATCCACGAGGCGCTGCGCAGCGTGATGGAGGGCCGCACCACCCTGCTGATCGCGCACCGGCGCTCGACCCTCCAGCTCGCCGACCGGATCGCGGTGCTCGACCGCGGCCGCCTGGTCGACCTCGGCACCCACGACGAGCTGGAAGAGCGATGTCCGCTGTACCGGGCGCTCATCACCGACCCGGACGCGCTCGCCGAGCCGGAGCCCCCGCTCGACGACGCCGCCGACCCCGCAGGCGCCGCAGCCCCCGCCGACCAGGCCGGAACCCCGGCTGCTTCCACCGGCTCGGCCGCCCCGGCCGAGTCCACCGGCCCCGCCGCCCGGGCCCCGCGCGGTCCGGCCGGTGCCACCCCCGACCTGCTCGCCAAGGTCGCCGCCCTTCCTCCGGCCACCGACACACCGGAGGTCCCGGTCGCCGCCGCCGAGGCCGGCGACCCGGACTTCAGCCTCCGCCGGCTGCTCGCCCCGTTCCGGCGTCCACTGGCGCTGGCGCTGGCGCTGGTCGCCCTGGACACGGCGGCCGGTCTGGCCATCCCGATCCTGATCCGGCACGGCATCGACGACGGTGTGACCAAGGCCGCAATGTCCGGGGTGGCGGTCGCCGCGCTCGCCGCGCTGGTGATCGTGCTGCTCGACTGGCTGGTGCAGACCACCGAGACCAGGATCAGCGGCCGGACCGGTGAGCGGGTGCTGTACACCCTGCGGCTCAAGATCTTCGCCCACCTCAACCGGCTCGGGCTGGACTACTACGAGCGTGAGCTGACCGGCCGGATCATGACCCGGATGACCACCGACGTCGACTCGATCTCGACCTTTCTGCAGACCGGCGTGGTCACCGCGGTGGTCAGCCTGCTGACCTTCTTCGGCATCTTCGTCGCGCTGCTGGTCATCGACGCCGGGCTGGCCCTGGTGGTGTTCGCCGTGCTGCCCCTGCTGGTGGTGGCCACCCTGGTGTTCCGCAAGAAGTCGGCGGCGCAGTACCAGATCTCCCGTGACCTGATCAGCACCGTCAACGCCGACCTCCAGGAGAACGTCGCCGGGATGCGGATCGTCCAGGCGTTCCGCCGCCAGGACATCAACACCGACCGGTTCGTCGCCAACGGACTCGCCTACCGGGACGCCCGGGCCCGCGCGCAGCTCTACATCTCGCTCTACTTCCCGTTCGTCCAGTTCCTGTCCAGCGTCGCCGCCGCCCTGGTGCTGATCGTCGGCGCCTCCCGGGTGGAGGCGGGCACCCTGACCATCGGCGCCCTGGTCGCCTACCTGCTCTACATCGACCTGTTCTTCGCACCGGTCAACCAGCTCTCCCAGGTCTTCGACGGCTACCAGCAGGCCGCAGTCGGCCTCGGCCGGATCCGCGACCTGCTGCGCACCCCGACCAGCACCCCGCAGGCCGAGCGGCCCGTTCCGGTGGCGGACCTGCGCGGCGAGATCGAGTTCGCCGGGGTCGGCTTCGCCTACAACGGCGGTGGAGAGGGCAACCCGCAGGTGCTCACCGGCATCGACCTGAGGATCCCGGCCGGGCAGACCGTCGCTCTGGTCGGCGAGACCGGCGCGGGCAAGTCGACCCTGGTCAAGCTGGTCGCGCGGTTCTACGACGCGACGGTCGGCACGGTCCGGATCGACGGCCGCGACGTCACCTCGTACGACCTGGAGCAGTACCGGCACCGCCTGGGCGTCGTCCCGCAGGAGGCGTACCTGTTCGCGGGCACCGTGCGCGAGGCCATCGCGTACGGCCGGCCCGAGGCCACCGACGCCGAGATCGAGGAGGCCGCACGGGCGGTCGGCGCGCACGAGATGATCATGCGGCTGGTCGACGGCTACGGGCACCCGGTCGCCGCCCGCGGCCGCAACCTCTCGGCCGGGCAGCGCCAGCTCATCGCGCTGGCCCGGGCCGAACTGGTCAACCCGGACCTGCTGCTGCTCGACGAGGCGACCGCGGCCCTGGACCTGGCCAGCGAGGCCGCCGTCAACCGGGCCGCCGAGCGGCTCAGCGGCGGACGCACCACCCTGGTCATCGCCCACCGGCTCAGCACCGCCGAACGCGCCGACCGCGTGGTGGTGCTGGACCACGGCCGGGTGGTGGAGGACGGCACCCACAGCGAACTGCTCGCCCTCGGCGGCACCTACACCCGCCTGTGGGAGGCGTTCATCGCGGACGGCCACCCGGCACCCGTCGGCACCTGAGCCCCGTCGGCCCGGCCGGCCCGCCCCTACCCCCGGTGGGTACGGGCAGACCGGCCAACGGTCGACCAGCACTCGACCAGCGGTCAGGCGGCAATCGGGTAGCGGTCGGGTAGCGGTCAGGCGGCGATCAACGAGGTCAGCAGCGACCCCGGGCGCATCCCCTTCGGCAGGTCGCTGACCTGGCCGTCGCCCACCTCGACCACCCGCCACCCGCCGCCGTCCGCGCGCTGGGCCAGGTCGGTGGTGATGAAACGGCAGCCGAGCCGGCGGACCAGCGGCCGGACCTCGGACAGATCCGGTTCGGGCTCCAGCTCGGGAACGTCCGGGTGCGGCCCGACCAGCACCGGTTCGCCGTCCACCCACCAGACCCGGGCCTCCTGGGTGCGGCCCGCCTCGTCGCGCGCGAACTCCTCGTACCGCCGCAGCACCACCCCGCCCGCCAGGAACTCGCCCTGCAGCTCGACGAAGCGCCCGACCACCCGCCCGAGCCCCTCCAGGTCGGCGAGGTCCGGAACGTAACAGGCCTCGTCCCACTCGTGCTTGCGGGACTTCACGTAGTCCTTCACCACCGCCGGACCCCGTCCGCCCAGCAGCTCGGCCGCCGCCGCGAGCGCCCGGCTGTCCGGTGCGCCACCCGGGATCCAGGTGCTCGCCGGCGTCACACCGTCGAACACCTCGTACCAGCCGGGCAGTTGGTGCGCATCCGCATAGCCGGCCGGGGTGGTCAGCAGACTGCAGTCCCGGGCGGCGAGCGCCTCGCCGAGCGCCGCGTACGCCGCGACCGGCATCATCCACCCCCGGTACCAGAGCGGCCCCTGCCCGGGCGGGACCCGCCGGACGGCCTGCTCGGCGTCGCCCGCGAGCAGCGCGTCATGGTCGACCAGGACGCTCTCGCCGCCCAACTCCCGTACCTGCTGCGCCTCCCAGACGTAGTGCGGGTCGGGGCGGCGCGGTGCGAGCGGGTCCGCCGGAAAGAGGATCGAGGGTGCCTGCATGTGGATCAGGGTACGGCGGAACCGCCCTGCTGACAGGGCGGTTCCGGTCCGGTGGGACACGCGCCACAGCCACCGAAACCGGTCGACACGCCCCGGCGGCGGCTGTCAGGGTGGCCCGATGCGCATTCCGCGGCTACGGCCGAACCCGCCGGTCCGGCGCCGGCCCCGGCAGGCGGCCCGGACGGCCGTCCTCGACCCGCAGGGCTGGGTCTTTCTGCTGCGCTCCGACAACAGCGAGGTCGGCGTGCACTGGAACATGCCCGGCGGCGGCCTGGAGGAGGACGAGTCCCCGCAGGACGGGGCGTGCCGGGAACTCCACGAGGAGACCGGCTGGACCGACCTGGCACCCGGCCCGCTGCTGTGCACCTGGGAGCACGACTTCACCTGGCACGGCATCCCCGTCCGCCAGCACGAGCACATCTTCCTCGGCCGGGGCCCGCGCAGGCAGCCGGCCGGCGACCTGAGCGCCGTCCACCGGACCGACGGGATCCTCGACTGGCGCTGGTGGAGCCCCGCCGAGCTGGCCCGCGCCGACGCCGGACCGTTCTGGCCGCCGAACCTGCCTGCGCTGCTGGACACCGTGCGCCCGGACTGGTCGAACGGCCTCGCGCCGACCGAACCGGTCCACCTCGGGTACGTCCCGAACGGGCCACCGCGAGGGCGCTGACATCGCGACCCCGCCGCGACCCCGCCGCGACCCCGCCGCGGACGGGCTGCTGATCGGCAGCGGGCGGGCGGGCGGCGGATCGGCCGGGTGGGGCCCGCTGGTCTCAGAAGTTCCGCGGCCGGCGGTTCTCGGCCTTCCAGCCGTGCAGGTCGAGCTCCCGGTCGTGCAGCGCGTCGGGATTGATCAGCACCGACAGCCGCACCCCAGCCAACTGCTCGAACACGAGCCCGGTCGCGGCCAGCAGCAACTCGGTCGGCACCGACACCACGATCGCGGCCCGCCACGAGGGCAGCACCACCAGGCTGGTTCCACGGCCGGCCCGCACCAGGGTGGCGGCCACCCGCAGCGGCGGCCGGCCGCTCGACTGGGCCGCCACCTCCAGATGGGCGGGGGAGGCACCGATCAGCACCCCCAGCGGCGCGCCCGCCTTCACCGCGGCGGTCCCGTCGGTGGTCCCGTCAGCCGTCCCGTCGGCCGTCCCGTCCTGGACCGGCGACCCCACCGACGCCTCGGCGGGGCCGTACTCTGCCACCGGCCCGGCCGCCCGCGCGCCGTTCTCCGGGGACCCCGGCTGCGGATGGATCCGGCTCAGCCGGCGCGAAGGCGTCGGCCGCCGCAGCCGCCGCAACTGCCCGCCGACGGCCTCCGCACCCACCCGCGCGCCCGTTCCCGGTCCGTACTCCGCCACCGGCCCGGCCGCACCCGGCCCCGCACCCGGCCGCGCGCCCCGGTCCGCCGTCGAGCGGTGGTCCGGTGGCGGGAGTTCCCGCGACAGATCCACCCCGGCGGCCTCCAGCAGACGGCGCACCTCCGCCTCCGGCTGGTGACAGGCAGCGGCCAACTCCCCGACGTCCGCGCCCCGTTCGTAGGCCGTCCGGAGCCGGGCACCGAGCGCGCCGAGCAGCTTGGCGGCCGTCCGCGCCTCGACGTCGGCGCTGCCGGCCGGCAGCGCGTCACCGGCCTGCCAGAGCTCCGGCCGGTCGCGTACCGGTCCGTCAGCTGACGGCCGGTCGGGCTGGGCAGGTTCGGACGTGGACCTGGTCCGGTCGAGCGTGGTCATCGGTTACGGGCCCTCCGTGTGCGGGACACCGACGATCCTGCCCCACAAGCCGTGACGGGCCAAGGGCGCCCCGGCCCCACGGCACACCACCGGCAGAAAACCCCCACCGCCGCCGCCCGCCCCCGGCGTAGCATCGGCGGCATGAAGCCCCCGCACCTCGCTTCCCGCCTGAGCTGGTGGCCGTCCTAGGACGGCCACCCCTTCAGCACGACCAGGGCCGTCCGCTCGGACGGCCCTGTTGCATCTCCTGACGGACAGGTCCCCGACCGCCGCGGACGGCCGCACCCACCCCGCGCCCGCGCCCGTCACCGGAGGTCCACCCCCGTGCACACCGTCGAATCCGTCCGCCGCAGCCCGCACGCCCACCGTGTCCTCACCGGCGACCGCCCCACCGGCCCGCTCCACCTCGGCCACTACTTCGGCACCCTCCAGAACCGCATCCGCCTCCAGGACGCCGGGGTCGAACTCTTCCTGGTGATCGCCGACTACCAGGTCCTCACCGACCGGGACGTCGCCGACCGCCCGGCCGAGCACGCCGAGAACCTGGTGCTCGACTACCTGGCGGCCGGAGTCGACCCCCAGCGGGCCACGGTCTTCACCCACAGCTCCGTCCCCGCGCTCAACCAACTGCTGCTGCCCTTCCTCAGCCTGGTCAGCGTCGCCGAACTCGGCCGCAACCCGACCGTCAAGGACGAGATCGCACACTCCCGGCAGTCCGCCGTCAGCGGCCTGATGTTCACGTACCCGGTCCACCAGGCGGCCGACATCCTGTTCTGCAAGGCCGACCTGGTCCCCGTGGGCCAGGACCAGCTCCCGCACCTGGAAACCACCCGCACCATCGCCCGGCGCTTCAACGACCGCTACCGGACCGGCCTGTTCCCCGAACCCGAGGCACTGCTCTCCACCGCCCCCCTGCTCCCGGGCACCGACGGCGGCAAGATGAGCAAGAGCCGCGGCAACGCCATCGCGCTGGGCGCCACCGAGGACGAGACGGCCCGGCTGATCCGCGGCGCCACCACCGACGCCGACCGGCACATCGGCTACGACCCCCGGAACCGGCCGGGAGTCGCCGGCCTGCTCCAGCTCGCCGCGCTCTGCCAGGACCGCGACCCGCACGACGTGGCCGCGGAGATCGGATCCGGCGGCGCCGCCCGGCTCAAGGCCACCGTCACCGAGGCGGTCAACGAGCACCTGCGCCCGCTGCGCCGCCGACGCGCCGAACTCGCCACCGACCGGGGCCACCTGAGGGCCGTCCTCGCCGCCGGCAGCGAACGGGCCAACGCCGTCGCGAAAGCCACCCTCGACGAAGTACGGGCCGCCATGGGCTCGCTCTGACGCGCCCGGGACGCCGAGGCCGCGGAGTCCGCCGGAGTCCGTGGGGCACGGGGGAGTCCGCCGCGAATTCCGGCCCGCCTAAGGGGGATAACGTCATCGGCAGTGCACCGACGACCGGAAGGGCCTGTCGATGGTTCAGCTACCGTCCCCGCCGGCCGACCGCGGCCCCCGACCGCGCCACCTGGTCCCCGGTGACCAGGTGGCGCTGGTCGCGCCCAGCGGCCCGGTCGACCCCGCCCGGCTGGCACTCGGCACCCGGATCCTCCGGTCCTGGGGCCTGCGGCCGCGCCCCGCACCGCACCTCCTTGACCGCCACCCTGTCCTCGGCCACCTCGCCGGCACCGACGCCGACCGCGCGGCCGACTTCCAGTCGGCCTGGCTCGACCCCAGAACGGCGGCGGTCTTCTGCGCCCGCGGCGGCTACGGCACCCAGCGCATGGTCGAGCTGATCGACTGGGACGCGCTGCGCGCCGCACCCCCCAAAATCCTGATCGGCTTCAGCGATGCCACCGTCCTGCACGAGGCGGTCGCCCGGCACCTGGGCATCCCCACCCTTTACGGACCCATGCCCGGCGCCGTCTCCTTCTCCGCCGACCCCCCGACCGCCGAGCACCTGCGCCGCACCCTGTTCGAGCCCGCCGGCACTACGGTGCTGACCTCCCGCACCGCCGCCCCCCTCGTCCCCGGCCGGGCCCGAGGCACCACCGCCGGCGGCTGCGCCGCCGTGCTCGCCGCCGAGCGGGGCACCCGCACCGCCCGCCCTTCCTTCGCCGGCACCGTCCTGCTGCTGGAGGACGTCAACGAGCAGCCCTACCAACTCGACCGCATCCTGACCCAGCTGCTGCGCTCCGGGGCACTGGACGGTGTGGCCGGTATCGCCCTCGGCTCCTGGGCGGGCTGCGGCCCCGCCGACCGGGTGCGCGCGGTCATGCTGGACCGCCTCGCGCCCCTGGGCGTCCCCGTCCTGTGGGAACTGGGCTTCGGCCACAGCCCGTCCACCCTGACCGTCCCGTTGGGCGTCACCGTCACCCTCGACGCGGGCACCGGCACCCTCACCCTCGACGAGCCGGCCCTGGCCGCCCCCGCCCCCGCCCCCGCCTCAGCCTCCGCCCCCGCCCGTCCGGACGGCGCACCGCCGACGACCGGGTGAGGGCCGTCCGGAGCCGGCACTGCGTGGGTAAGGTGCGGCCATGCACGAGAAAGCCGGCCAGGACGGCGGAGCGGCCACCACCCCCACCGACCCGGCGGACCCGCCCGCCGCCGCACTGGAACGGGCGCTGCGCCTGCTGCACGGGCGGGCCGGGCGCACAGGCCGGATCATCCTGGGCCTGGCCGGCCCGCCGGCCGCGGGCAAGTCCACCCTGGCCCGGTACCTCGTCGACGAGGTCAACCGCCGGGAGGGCCCGGACACCGCGGCCCACCTCCCGCTCGACGGCTTCCACCTCTCCAACACCCAGCTCGACCGCCTCGGCCTGCGGACCCGCAAGGGCGCCCCCGAGACCTTCGACGCCTGGGGGTACGCCGCCCTGGTGACCCGTGCGGCCACCGAGCGCTTCCGGGACATCTACGTCCCCGACTTCGACCGGGACCTCGACGAGCCGATCGCCGCCCGCCACATCATCCGGCCGCACACCCGCCTGGTGGTGACCGAGGGCAACTACCTCGCCGTGCCGGCCGCCCCCTGGCAGACGGTCCGCGGGCTCCTGCGCGAACTCTGGTGGGTCGAGGCCCACGACACCGTCCGCGCCGAACGCCTGCTCCGCCGCCACCGGAGCACCGGCGAGACCCGCGAGAGCGCCGAGCAGCGGATCGCCGTCAACGACCACCCCAACGGCGAGTACGTGAGGCCGGGCGCTGCGGGGTGCGACTGGGCCGTCCCAAGTGGGCATTTGCCTTCGGCCACGGACGGGCGTACTGTTCTCTAGTCGCTCGGCTGGGAGCACCGGACACGTGTCTACGCGGACGGTCCCGGAGCGGCCAATCCCTTGAAACACCACTTCCCATTCGACTGGGCGCGTCTTGTCGTGCTCCAGTGCGAATTGGCGTGAGCGCTTTTATGGATTGCGGCCGGATTCGCTTTTCGGAGCGTGGATCGGCTAAGGTTTGAAACGTCGGACAGGCCGTCAGGCCGGCTCGACTGAGAGTAAGTCGGAGAATGAAGCCCCGGAAACGGAGCGGAAAACATCTGATAAGCTTGAAACACGAAAGAACGAAGCGCCCGGAGGGCCCGCTGGAAGGCGGTCCGAAGGAAGTGTCCGTTCC
>NZ_JBEZIR010000046.1:0-56455 GCF_040651175.1 Kitasatospora sp. NPDC048540 | reverse complement strand
GAACAGCGGCCAGTGGTGGGGATCGACGGCGGCCGCGGCCTGCGCGCGCAGCTCCCCCAGCGCCTCCCGCAGTTCCGCCGGGCCGGCCGCGGTGACCCAGAGGCAGGCGACGAAGGCGGGTGCCCCGCGCCAGACCTCGCCGGTGTCGGCGACGACGGTGATCTCGCCGAGCGAGGCGTCGTGGTCGAGCCCGGGGTACCGGGCCCGGGCCGCCGGCCCGGCCACCGCGAGGAACTCCAGCGGCACCAGCTGGTGCTGACCGCGCAGCCAGGCGGTGAGCTGCCGGCAGAGCCCGCAGTCCGGGTCGTGCAGCACGGTCAGCCGGCGCACCGGCGGCGGGCCGCCGGGGTGCGCGGTCGACGGTCCCACGGCCGGACCCCGCTCAGGCCTGGCCGGGCCAGGGCCCGGCCATCGGGGCGCCGGGCACCACGCCCTGCGGGGCGAGCGGCGGCCGCTGCTGCCGGTCCAGGCTGCCCCGGCGGCGGATCCGGTTGAGCACGTAGACGTTGCCGAGGTGCATCACCCCGAGCAGCAGGAGGACGGTGCCGAGCTTGTAGGAGAGGGCGTCGAAGACGCCCTGGAGGTCGCCGACCGTGTCGCCGTTGCGCATCCAGAGCGCGACGAAGCCGAGGTTGATCAGGTAGAAGCCGACCACCAGCAGCTGGTTGACGGCGTCGGCCAAGCGGTCGTCGCCGGCGAACACGTCGGCCAGGAAGACCCGGCCGTTGCGGCTCAGCGTCCGGGCCACCCAGACCGTGACGCCGGTGGCGACCGGGAGGTAGGCGGCGTAGCTGACAACTGTGCAGTCCATCGGACCACTCCGTTTCGAACGTGTTCAAAACCTTGTGGGCATGACTCTAGGGGCTCTTTTGAACATGTTCAAGTGCGGGGTGTGCGAGGCTGGCGGCATGGAACCGGAGATCGTCATCCCGGAGATCGTCATCAGGGCGGGCGGCGAGGCCGACGCGGCCGCGGTCGCCGACCTCTACAGCGCCAGCCGGCAGGCCGCCTACCGCGGCATCGTGCCGCCCGGGGCGCTCGACGACGCGGGGCCGGCCTGGCAGCGCGAGCTGTGGCAGCTACGGCTAGGCGCGTACTACGGCGAGCCGGCCGAGACCCCGGTCCTGCTGCTGGCCGAGCCGGCGCCGCACCCCCGCGGCGGCCGGCCGGAGCCACATCCGGACGGCGGCCGGCCGGAGCCTCGGCCGGACGGCGGGCTGCTCGGCTTCGCGTACCTGGTGCCGGAGGCGGACGGCCGCGCACTGCTGGACAACCTGCACGTCCGCCCAGGACACACCGGCGCCGGCATCGGGCGTCGCCTGCTCCGGGCGGCGCTGGCCGCCGCGGACGGCCCGGTCCGGCTGCACGTCCTGCGGGCCAACCGCCGGGCGGTCGCGTTCTACCGGCGCGAGGGCGGGGTGCGCACGGCGGAGGGAGTGGCGGAGTTCCCGGGCGGGTTCCTGCTGCCCCAGGACGAGTACGGCTGGCCGGCGGCCGCGACCGGTCGTGGGGACGGCAGTGGCGCTGGGGGCGACACCGGCCGTCGGGACGTCACTGGTCGTAGACGGTGACCCGGACCCCGCGGGCGGTCAGCCGGGCGCGGACCATCGGCTCGACCAGGTCCCAGCGGCCGCCCGCCAGCCCGCAGCCGATCCGCGGCATGTGCACGGACGCGCCCAGCAGCAGCGCCTCGGTGCCCAGCCGGGCCAGTGCGGTGTCGAGGGCCGGGTAGCGGACCGGGGTGCCCGTGGAGCGACCGGTCCTGATGCCGCACTGGCCCACCATGTTGGCCACCCACAGGGTGGGGCCGACCCGCACCAGTTGCAGCGAGCCGAGACCGAAGTCGTTGCGCGCCCGCTCCTGGTGCCAGCGCCGGTACGCCGCCTCCGGCTCGGGCCAGCGCCGGGACAGTGAGAGCACGAAGCCCTTGCCCCAGCGGCCCAGGTCGTTGCAGACGTGCGCGATCACCTTGACGCCCTTGGCCTGTGGGGCGGTGGCGTCACCACGCAGGTACTCGATCGCCGCCTCCATGGACCGGAGCCTAAGGGGAGGCACTGACACGGCGCCGACGCGCGGCTGACCGCCCGCTCGACCCTCCGCCGCGTCACGCCGTCGCGGGTGCGGGTGCGGGCGGTCCGGCAGGACGCGCCGGGTCGGCCGGTTCGGACGGATGGGCCGGTTCGGACGGCGGGGCCGGCCGGCGCAGGTGGCGGCCGCCGGCGACCGCGGTCAGCAGGGCCAGCAGCGCGGCCGCGGCGGGCACCGCGTACCCGGCGCCGGGCGCGGCCCGTTCGGCGACCGCCCCGCCGAGCGCGGAACCGGCGGATATCCCGGCGAGGATGCCCGCGACCGCGACCGCCATGCCCTCGTTGAGCTGCCGCGGCGGCAGCAGTTCCTGGATCAGCGTCATACCGCTCACCATCGTGGGTGCCGTCCCGCACCCGGCCGCCAGCAGGGCCGCCGCGAGCGTCACCGGCCCGGCGCCCGCCAGCCCCGCGGCCAGCGGCAGGAGCAGCAGGACCGCCATCGCGCCGATCCCCGCCGTCAGCCGGGCGGCCGGCGAGCGGCGCGGCGGGCGCAGCCCGTACAGCAGGCCGCTGACGCACGAGCCCGCCGCCACCAGCGCCAGCAGGACGCCCGCGAGCGACCGGCGGCCGAGCGCGTCGGTGTAGGCGACGGTGGTGACCTCCAGCGAGCCGAACACCACCCCGGTGGCGAGGAACGCCAGCACCAGCACCCGCAGTCCGGCCGAGCGCAGGGGAGCCCGGGTGCCCGGCGGGACCGGCCGGACCGGCGGCTCGGTGGCGCGCCGGGCCGCGAACAGCAGCGCGCCGGCGGTGCCCAGCACGCCCGAGGCGAGCAGCGCGGCCTCGGGGGCGACGGCGGTGCTCAGCAGCATCGCCAGGACCGGGCCGGCCATGAAGCAGAGTTCGTCCAGCGCCTGTTCGAGCGAGTTGGCGTGGTGGCGGGCCACCGCGTCGTCCCGGTACAGGTGCGCCCACCGGGCCCGCGCCATCCCGCCGAAGTTGGGCGCGCCGGCGCCGGCCGCCGAGCACACCAGGAGGGTCCAGTCGGGCGCGCCGCCACGGACGCAGGCCACCAGCGCGGCGAGCGGTGCCAGCCGGACCAGCGTCGCGGGCACGGTGACCCTGGCCTGGCCGTACCGGTCGACCAGCCGGCCGAGCAGCGGCATCCCCACCGCCCCGGCGACCACCCCGGCCGCCACCACCCCGCCCGCCAGCGCGTACGAGCCCCGCCGGTCGGCGACCAGGACCAGGGTGGCGACACCGTTCATGGTGAAGAAGAGCCGGGCCACCAGCCCGGACAGGGTGAAGGCGAGGGCGCCGGGAGCGGCGAGGACACGGCGGTACGGGGAAAACACGGGTCTCCAAGGGGAATCGGGTGGGTCCCCAGCCTCTCGGCGGGCCGCGCCCGCGGTCCAACACCTGTTCGGTGCGATTGACGCACCGGTGTTGTTAATCTCTGCCGCATGCCCGCCGACCTGCATCCCCGCCTGCTGCGCGGCTTCGTGGCGACCGCCGAGACCCTGCACTTCGGCCGGGCCGCCGAGCGGCTGCACCTCGCCCAGCAGGCGCTCAGCCGGGACGTCCGGACCCTGGAACGCGCCCTGGGAGGACCGCTGTTCCTGCGCTCCACCCGCAGCGTGGAGCTGACCGCGGCCGGGCTCGCGCTCCTGCCCAAGGCCCGCCGGCTGCTGGCCCTGCACGACGAGATCCTGACCGGCTCGCATGCCCGGCCGCTGCTGGTCGACCTCAACAGCGAGCCGGGCGGCCCCGATCCGGCCGAGGCACGGGTGCTCGAAGCGGCCCGCCGGGCGCTGCCCGAGCAGGAGCTGCTGGCCCGATTCCACGGCGGGCTGGTGGCCGCGGCGGGCGAGTTGGTCGCCCACCGGCTGGATGTCTCGTTCGGCCGCTTCGCCGGGCTCCCGGCCGTGCTGCGCAGCCAACTCACCCACGTACCGGTCCGGTTGGAGCGGATGGCGGTGATCCTGCCGGTGGACCATCCGCTCGCCGGGCTGGCGGAGGTGCCGCTGCGCGCGCTGGCGGGCCACCCGGTGGACATCTGCGCGGGCAACCCGGCGACCAGCGAGTGGACCGATCTCGGCCGCCGACTCCTCGACGAACACGGCCTGGTGGCCGCGCCGGGGCGGGCGCCCGCGGTCGGCCTGGGAGAGTTCGGCCGCTATCTGGCCAGGCACCGCGAACCGGTGCTCTCCACCACCGGCGGCCCGGAGATCCCCGGCGGGGTCACCCGCCCGCTGGTCGAGCCGGTCGCGTTCAGCCTGCTGGGGCTGGTCCACCGGCCGGACCTGCGGCACCCCGGGCTGACCGCGCTGTGCACCGCGGCGGCCGAACTCGGCGCGGCGGAGGGCTGGTTGCGGCTGCCGCCGGGCAGCTGGCTGACGTCCGAGGACGCGGCCCTGCTGCCCGGCCGCGGCCACCGGGGCCGGCCGTGACGGCCGTGACGGCCGTGACGGCCGTAGCGGTGGCGGCGGCGGTGGCCGTGATGGCGGGCGGGCCGGTCCGGCGGCGGCGGCGTCAGTTGTCCGCGGTCAGCCGGCCGGCGGTGCCCCAGCTGTCGGTCGGTACCTCGTGGATCCAGACCTGGACGGACTCGGCCGGGATCCGGTAGGCGTCCACGAACGCGTCGGTGATCCGCTGCACCAGCTCGCGCTTGAGCTCGACGGTCCGGGGGCCCTGCTGAACGGTGACGACGGGCATCTGCTGCTCCTCGACTCGGTGTCGGGGCCGGTACCTCGTCCCGGCCCCGCGGTTGGGACCAGTCCACCCGACCCGGAGCCGTGGACCCAGACCCGATTCGCTCCGGCAGCGATCACGATTGACGATCGTCGCAGGTGGGAGCCGTCTCCCCGGCGCGGCAGGCGGCGAGCACCAGCGGGGGCGGCGGTACGCGGGGACGCAGCGCCAGCGCGGTGGGCAGGGCGAGGCCGGGGGAGCGCACCGGCCGGAAGACCACCCGGGGGATCTGCATCATGCGGGCGTTGGCGGCGTAGACGACCGTCCACATCGGAGGCCCGGTGCCGATCGCGGCCAGGGTGTCCTGGAGGGTGCTGGAGGCCGGGCCGGGGACCGGATCGAAGCCCGCGTCCCGGCAGGCGGCCAGGACCAGGTCGACCAGGGCGGGGTGGTTGCGGCGCTCGGTGAGCCGCAACGGGAGGGCGGCCAGGTCGGCAAGGCCGATCTCGGACCGGTCGGCCAGCGGGTGCCGCGCGGGCAGGGCGACCAGCAGGGGCTCCGGGTCGACGGGCAGGAAGCGCAGGGCCGGGCTCCGGTCGGGCACGGCACCGCGGACGAAGGCGGCGTCGAGGTGCCCGTCGGCCAGCCGGTCCAGGCGTTCGCCGACCGGCAGGGAGTGCAACTCGACCCGGACGGCGGGGGCGTGGCGCTGGTACGCGTCGAGGATGCGGTCGAGGCGCTCGCCGAGACCGGTGATGGTGCCGAGCCGCAGCACCCCCGGTGTGGCCAGACCGGGCGCGGCCAGGCCGGCCACGGCGGCCTTGGCAGCCTGTTCGGCGGTGAGCACCTGGCGGGCGGCGGGCAGGAACAGCTCGCCGGCCCTGGTCAGCCGGACGTACCGGGGCGAGCGGTCGAACAGCTCGACCTTCAGCTCGCGTTCCAGCCGCCTGATCTGCTGGCTGACGGCCGGCTGGCCGAGCAGCAGCCGCTCGGCGGCCCGGCCGAAGTGGAGTTCCTCCGCGACGGCGACGAAACAGTGCAGTTGGCGCAGCTCCATGCGGATCCCCCCCGGTCGGCCCGGGTCCCATTGTCGCGGAGACTGCGTGGCCGCAGGGCAGCAGGGCGGCAGGGCAGCGGGCGTCGCGCGGCGTGGGTGGCACGGGCCGGGGTCGGGTACGGCGGCGCCCCCACCGGTGGGGGCGGTGGGGGCGGTGCCGGGACAGTCGGTCGGGTCGGCCGGGTCAGGCCGCCTTCACTGCGGAGATGTCCAGGGTGAGCTTGACCTTCTCGCCGATCAGCACGCCGCCGGTCTCCAGGGCCGCGTTGTAGGTCAGGCCCCAGCTGGTGCGGTCCACGGTGGTGCCGCCCTCGAAGCCGACCCGGTCGGCGCCGTACACGTCGGTCGCGGAGCCGGTGAAGTCGAGGTCCAGCACGACCTGGCGGGTGGTGTCCTTGATGGTCAGGTCACCGTGCATCCGGTAGGTGTCGGAGTCGATCCGCTCGGCGGTGGTGGACTTGAAGGTGATCTCGGGGTACGTCTCGGCGGCGAAGAAGTCGCCGGTGCGCAGGTGCTCGTCGCGCTGGGCCTGGTTGGTGTTGACCGAGGCGACCTTGATGACCAGCTCGGCGGTCGAGTTGGCCGGGTTGGCGCCGTCGAGGTGGAGCTTGCCCTCGTACTCGGTGAACTCGCCGCGGACGTTGGTCACCATCGCGTGGCGGACGGCGAAGCCGATCCGGCTGTGGGTCTGGTCGATGGTGTAGTCGCCGGTCAGGTGAGCCAGGTCCGGGCCGGTGGTGGCCTCGGCTACGGCGACGGCGGTGTCGTTCTTGCGGCTGAAGATGCCCATGGTGGGTGCTCCTCGGGTCGGAAGCCAATTGTTGAGGCTTCAACTTGTCGATGGCTCCACCATAGACCCGTTTCGTTCAATGTTCAACCACCAGTTTCGGCCGACGTGCCGCCGCCGCGTCATTCAGGCGCGGGGTGGGCAGGGGGCGCGGCCCGGTCGAGGCCGCCCTTCGCCGCCCTGCCGACCCGCCCTTGCTCAGGCCGCGCCGGTCTCGTCGACCAACTCGAACGCCGTCTTCCCGTCCAGCGTCTCGCGGATGATGTCGGCGTGGCCGGCATGCCGGGCGCCCTCCTGGATCAGGTGCAGCAGCACCCAGCGGGCCGTCCGGCGGCTGTTCGGCGGGAACCAGGGAGCGGTCGGCAGCGGGAAGTCCACCGCCAGGTCGGGCAGCTCCCGGATGATCTTCTCGGTCTCGGCCGCGACCTGCTCGTAGGTGTCCAGCCAGGCCGCCAGCGTCTCGCCCTCGGCCAGCCGGTACTCCTCCGCCCAGTCGTTCTCGTCCGGGGTGGCGTGCACCCCGCCGCCCTGCAGGTTGTCGACGATCCAGAACCGCTCGCACCGGGCCGCGTGCTTGATCAGCACGGTGAGGGAGAGTGCGCTCACGGTCGGGGTGCTCGCGGCCTGCTCCTCGGTCAGCCCGTGCACCGCGCGGCGCAGACCGCCGCGCTGGGCGGCCAGGAAGGACAGCAGGGCCTCGCGCTCGTCGGTCTCCGCGTTCACCAGGGTGGGCATGTCGGTCGCCTCTCGTCGGCTGCGTCGTCGCCGGACGCCCCTGCGGGTCCCGGCTCTCGGTGTCACCGACGTTATCGGCGGATGCGGACAGCTTCGGTCCTCTTCTGCGCCCGTACCGCCCCGACCGCCCCGCCTGCCTCTACCGCCTCACTCCGTCCCCGCGTCCGCTGCCGTCCCCGCGTCCGGCCGCTGCCCCCGCAGGGCGGCCGGACCGGGCCCGTCCCGCTCCGCGCCACCGGGCTAGGGTGAAAACCGACCGGCGGCCGGCAGCGGCCACCGCGCGTACGGAAGGCACGCCGCATGTACGCCCTGCACGCACTCTGGCGCAGCGACGGCCGCCTCGCCCTGTGGGCCGAGGACGCACGGGCCTTCCGCTCCGTCCGGGTCGAACCGGGCAGCCGCGCCCACCCGTACGCCTGCTCCGCCGCCGCCGTGGCCGAGCTGCTCGCCGGCATCGGACCCGCGCTCGGCTGGCTGGCCGAACAGGGCGCCGAACGCTGGACCGGCCTCCACCTCCCCACGCTCGGCGGACGGCCCGCACCCTCCCCCGACCTGCCCGTCGGCGCCACCACCGGCGGGGTCGCCCTCGCCGTCTGGCGGGTCCCCAGCCTGGTGTTCGAGCCCGCCGAGGCGGCCCAGCTGCTCGGCGGCCTGGACGACCCCCGCTGGGCCGGAGCCACCGCCGACCTCCCGGGCACCGGACCGGTCGAGGTCGCGTACGGCGCCTCGCTGCGCTGGCTGACCGCCGTCCACGACCTCGCCTGGCGGCTGCTCGGCCGGGGACGGGTACTGCCCGTGATGAGCACGGAGGACGGCGTCCCGTACGCCCGCTGGCAGGCCGCTCCGGACCGGCCGGGCCGCGCGGAGGCGGACGCCCTCGCGGCCGGCTGCCCGCCGGTCTGCCGCGCGGAGGACGTCCCCGGCGCGCAGCCCACCGGCCGGGCCCTGGTCGCCACCCTGCTCGACACCCTCACCGACCAGGAGGCCAGGGCCGCCCTGGCCGCCACCACACCCGACCCGGTCCCCGCCGACCACCCCACCGAGCAGTGGCTGGCCGCACTCGCCACCGCCGACGGCCGGCTCCCCGGCCCGCCGCCCGGCCTGCCCGAACGCCTCGCCGCCTGGTACGACGACCGCCCCGAACGGCGGCCACTACGCCTGTGCCTGCGGCTGACCGAGCCGCTCGGCCCTTCCGACGGCGACCCCGACGGCCTGCCCGCCGTCGACGACTGGCGGCTCGACTTCCTGCTCCGGCCCACCGAACGCCCCTCGCTGCTGGTCACCGCCGCCGACCTATGGGCCGGCGGCCCGGCCGCCGCCGCGCTCACCCACGCACTCGCCAGCACCCCCGGTCCGGCCGCGGAGGGCGGCCCCGGGCCTGGTGGCAACCCCGACCCCGGCGGCAACCCCGACCCCGACGGCAACCCCGACCCCGCCCGTACAGCCGACCCCGCCCGTAGTCCCGGCCCCGCCCGTACACCCGCCGACGACCCCGTGGAGCTGTACCGCGCCGAGCTGGAATGCGCAGCTCTGCACCACCCCGCCCTGCGCGCCGCCCTTCGCTCGTCCCGGCCCACCGGCCTCGCCCTCGACCGCGCCGCCGCCCTCGACTTCCTGCGCGAGGCCGCGCCCCGGCTCGCCGACGCGGGCTTCGGCGTGCTCCTCCCGTCCTGGTGGCAGCGCCGCCCACGGCTCGGCCTGCTGCTCACCGCCCGCACCCCGACCCCCGGCGCCGTCCAGCAGCCCGGCCGGATCGACCGCGACGACGTGCTGGACTTCCGCTGGCAGCTCGCGGTCGGCGAACTCGCCCTCACCCAACAGGAACTGACCGAACTCGCCGCCGCCCAGCAGGGCCTGGTACGGCTGCGCGGCCAGTGGGTCGAGGTCGACGCCGGACAGATCGCCGCCGCCCTCGACTTCCTCACCCGGCAGGGCGCGGGCGTGATCGACGCGGCGGACCTGCTGCGGCTGGCGCTCGACGGCACCGGGCCCGTCCCCGGCCTGCCGGTCACCGCCGTGCACGCCGACGGCCCGATCGGCGACCTGCTGGCCGGCCGGGCGGTCGACACCGGCCCGCCGCCCGCGCTGCCCGCCGACTTCACCGGCGTCCTGCGCCCCTACCAGGAACGCGGACTGGCCTGGCTGGCCGCCCTCGCCCGGCTCGGCCTCGGCGCCGTGCTCGCCGACGACATGGGCCTCGGCAAGACCGTCCAGACCCTCGCGCTGCTCGCCACCGAGCGGGCCGCCGGGGCCACCGGCCCCACCCTGCTGGTCTGCCCGATGTCGGTGGTCGGCAACTGGCAGCGCGAGGCGGCCCGCTTCGCCCCCGCCCTCGCCGTGCACGTCCACCACGGCGCCGACCGCGACCTCCCGGACACCACGGCCGACCTGGTCATCACCACCTACGGCCTGGTCCAGCGCGACCTGGACGCGCTGCGCCGCACCCGCTGGCGGCGGATCGTCGCCGACGAGGCCCAGCACATCAAGAACAGCGGCTCCGGCCAGTCCCGGGCGATCCGTTCGCTGCGTTCCGGCCCCCGCATCGCCCTCACCGGCACCCCGGTGGAGAACCGGCTGGCCGAACTGCACGCCATCCTGGACTTCGCCAACCCCGGCCTGTTCGGCAGCGCCGAGTCCTTCAAGGAACGGTTCGCCGTCCCGGTCGAGCAGGCGGGCAACCTCGATGCCGCCGCCCGGCTCCAGCGCCTCACCGGCCCGTTCGTACTCCGCCGGCACAAGAGCGACCCCGCGGTCGCCGGCGACCTGCCCGCCAAACAGGAGTTCACCGTCCGTTGCAGCCTCACCGCCGAGCAGGCCGGGCTGTACCAGGCCGTGGTCGCCGACCTGCTGGCCCGGCTCGACGGCATCCGTGGCGTCGAGCGCAAAGGTGCGGTGCTGGCCGCGATCGGCCGGCTCAAGCAGGTCTGCAACCACCCCGCCCAACTGCTCGGCGACGGCTCCGCGCTGCCCGGTCGCTCCGGCAAACTCGAACGACTGGAGGAGCTCCTCACCGAGGCCCTCGCCGAGGGGGACCGGGCCCTGGTCTTCACCCAGTACGCGACGTTCGGCGCCCGGCTGCGCCGCTACCTCGGTGGGCGGCTCGGCCGGGAGGTGCTGTACCTGCACGGCGGTGTGCCCAAGCACGAACGCGACGAGCTGGTCGAACGCTTCCAGTCACCCGACGGGCCGCCGGTGTTCCTGCTGTCGCTCAAGGCGGGCGGCGCCGGGCTCAACCTGACGGCGGCCAACCAGGTGATCCACTTCGACCGGTGGTGGAACCCGGCCGTCGAGGACCAGGCCACCGACCGGGCGTTCCGGATCGGCCAGCGCCGCGACGTCCAGGTCCGCCGCCTGGTCTGCACCGGCACCGTCGAGGAACGGATCGCCGAACTGATCGACGCCAAGCGGACGCTGGCCCGGACCGTGGTCGGCGAGGGCGAGCAGTGGCTGACCGAACTCCCCGCCGAGCAACTGCGTGAACTGCTCACCCTGTCCGCCGACATGATCGGAGCGTGACCATGGCCGAGACCGCGCCCGTGTCGGGGCCCGCGCCGGGGCCTGTGCCGGGGCCCGTGCCGGACCTTGACGAACGGCCGTTGGCAGACTGCCTGGAGGGCTTCTGGGAAGGCAGGTTCGCTGTCCGGCGGGACCCCGCGGACCCCGCGGAGCCGGCGGACGTCGCGGGCGGAGGCGACGGCCCGGGCGGGGGCGAGGGCGACGGCGCGGGAGGCGGCGTGCGGACGGCGCTCGACGGCCTCGGCCCGTCCGGCATCACGGTCCGCGGCCGCGACCTCGCCGACCTGCTGGCACCCGCCTACCGGTGGTTCACCGGCGGGTGACGCCACCGCTGACACCACCGCCGTGAGCAGGCGGCGAGGGTGACGGGAGGTGCGCGGGAGGCGCGTGGGAGGTGCGCGGGAGGTGCCTGGGAAGGGGCGCGGTGCGGCCGGGCTGCCGGGTACCGGGGGCGGGTGGGGGCGGGGTAGCCTCGGTCCACCCCGGCGGCCGTCGGGGGCTGACCGAGGTGACCGGGGGGCCGGACGGATGGGTGGACGGCGGGCCGAGATCGAGGCGCGGGTCGAGCGGGACTGGGGCCTGGAACTCCCCGAGTCCGTCTTCACGTTCCACGACTTCCTGGAGCAACTCGACCCGGTGTCCGCGGGGGCGTTGCGGGACCTCGGCCACGCACCGATGGGGGTCATGGACCTGTTCGCCGACCCGGCGCTCCTGCCCCGCGACGGTGTCGACGTCCGCGCGCACGGCCGCTACTACCGCGACCCGCCGGAGTTCCTGACCTTCCTGCACGGCGGCACCGACGGCCTGCACTACGGCCTGTGGTTCGACGACGGCCGCACCTGCACCTCGGTCGCCTCGTACTGGAACAACGACGGTGCCGGCATCGACAACACCTTCGCGACCCCGCTGGAGGCGGTGCGCGCGGCCGTCGAACGTGCCTGGCGCGACCTCGACGACGACGATCCGGGCCACCCGGCGGTGATCGAGTCCCGCTCCCGGCTGGTCCGGCTCCGGTCCGCGGTGGGCGAGTTCGAGACCGGCGACCGGCCGGAGACGGGAACCGGCTACCTGCGCGCGTACACCCACGACCTGACCCGGCCGCCCGTCGCCACCGACCGGATCACCACCCTGGACGGTGCCGGTGCCCTCGCCGACGGCACCACCGCGCTCGACCGGCCCGCCCACAACGCGGCGGACGAGTACCTGTTCGCCACGCACATGGACGTCGTGTTCGAGGACCGGGAGCAGCTGGCCGAGTGCGTCACCGAAGCCCGCCGCCGCTGCGCGGCGGGCGACCCGGCCGAGGCCCTGGTGCTCGGCCGTGACCTGCACTGGGCGTCCTACGGCGACCCGGTCCGCGAGGCCCACGCACAGGAGCTGCTCGCGTCGGCGTACCGCGCGCTCGGCCGCCCGGCTCTCGCCGGGATCGCCGAAGCCCACCACCTGCACCGGGCCCTGCGGTCCGTCGACCTCCTGGACCGCTCGCCGGCCACCGGCTGAGCCGGCTTCTCCTCGTCGGACGGGTGCGGCTGCTGTCCCGTCCCGGCGACGTCCTCGGCCACGTCCGGGCATCCTGGCATCCTGGCACCGTGCGGGGTCGGCGTGCCGCCCCCGCGGGGCGAGCCCTGGAACCGCCGGCCTCCGCCGTGCCGTCCCCACCACGATGAACGGGGAGAGCGTGGGGGAGCCGCGAGCGGGCATACGGGCGGGTGCCGGTTGCTTGGCGTTCGCCGTCGGCCCTGTCCTTGGCCTGATAGCCGATTTCCGGGCCGGCGGTCTGATCAGCAGCACCTGGTCCTCCTGCATGGACCTGCCGTGGCAGACGGCGTACGACATCACGGACGATCCCAGGTTCGACCTCGTCGGGGACTTCCCGATGCTCGCCGCGTACTGTCTCGCCTTCCCCCTCGGATGCCTGGCGACGCTGCTCGTGGTGCGGTCACGGGACCGTCTCACCGTGGTGCTGGCGGGCAGTATGGTCGGCCTGCTGGCACTCTTTGCCGTCTTCGCAGTCGATCTGACGAGCAATCTCTCCCCGCCGCGCGGAAATTACCTCCAGTCGCGTTGCCCGCACGGGGTGCCACCGTGGTGGCCTGCCTTCCTGCCGGTACGTGACTCCGGGCCGCCGAGCGGCTTCGAGCACCGAGGATGATCGATTGGCAGGGTGGCGGGCAGGGCGGCGCGCCGGCTTGCTGTTGCTAGCGGCTTGCTTGCAATTGCAAGCGGGCGGGTGCAGACTGCTGGCATGGCCTCACTGAACGTCGGCTCGCTCGGCGAGTACATCCGCGAGCAGCGCCGCAACGCGCAGTACTCGCTGCGGCAGCTGGCCGAGGTCGCCGGAGTGTCGAACCCGTACCTCAGCCAGATCGAGCGCGGGCTGCGCAAGCCGAGCGCGGAGATCCTGCAGCAGATCGCGAAGGCGCTGCGGATCTCGGCCGAGACGCTGTACGTGCAGGCCGGGATCCTCGAGGAACGGGACGGGGACGCGCCCGCGCTGCGGGCGGCGATCCTGGCGGATCCGCTGCTCAACGAACGCCAGAAGCAGGCGCTGCTGGCGGTCTACGAGGCCTTCCTCAAGGAGAACCGCGAGACCGGGGAGAGCAGCGGGGCCGCTGCTGCCACCGGGACCGTGCCCGCCACCCCTCCGGCAGGATCCGCCGATGCCGATGCCGATGCCGATGCCGATGCCGACACCGGCGCTACCGGCTGACCGCACCGGCACCACCCAGACTTCCGACCGGCCCGCCGGGCCGTCCACGCACACAGGAGGACCGGACATGCCCATCACCGACGACATCAAGAAGACCCTCTCCGACCCGACCCCGCTGTACGCCCTGGCGGGCGTCGGCGACCTCGCGTACGAGAAGCTGCGCGAAGTGCCGGGCAAGGTGGAGGAGCTGACGGCGGATCGCAAGGCCACCCAGGAGAAGGCGGCGGCGCGGTTCCAGGAGGCGCAGGCCGCCCTGGTCGGCGCTCAGGCGAAGGTGACCGAGACCGTCAACACCCTGCCCACCGACCTCAAGGAACTGCAGGAGAAGGCGCAGACCTTCGCGCTCCAGCAGGTCGGCCGCGCGGCGGAGCTCGCGGTCAAGGCCATGGAGGCCTACGAGGAGCTGGCCGTGCGCGGCAAGGCCGTGGTGGACAAGGGCCGGGGCGGTTCCGCCGAGGCCGGCTCCGCTGCCGCCGAGCAGCCGGCCGAGGTGACCGAGGTCGTGGTGGACTTCGAGGCCCGTTCGGCGGCCGGTGAGCCCGTCGAGGGGGAGCTGGTGGACGACGCTCCCGCGCCGAAGAAGACTACCCGGGCCCGTAAGGCCGACACCGAGAAGTAGCAGTGGGCGACGCCGGGTGCCGGCCGGCCGGCTGGGCACGTCCGGAGGCCCCGGCCCGTTCTCATCGGGGACAGCGGTCGTCCGTGCCACGATGGAAGGGGTGCCCTCGCGGCACCCTGGCTGCGGCCGGCATTCCCGGGTAGAAGCCGACCCGAAGCGACCGCAGCCGAGCCGAAGAGGCAGTGAGGAGACAAGCGGTGCAGCAGTTCCTGCTCTTCGACGTCCTGAATCCGTTCTGGTGGCTCGCCATGGCGATCATCGGATTCAAGGCGGTCGCGTTCGTCGATGCCCTGATCAGGCGCGACGATGCGTACCGGGCGGCGGACAAGAAGCCCAAGGCGTTCTGGCTGATCCTGCTCGGGCTGTCGCTCGGCCTGGATCTGCTCTTCCCCGTGAACGTCACGAGCGGCTTCCTGACCCTCGCGGGCCTGGTCGCCTCGATCGTCTACATGGTCGACGTCCGGCCCGCGATCAAGCAGCTGACGGACGGGCGGGGCGGCGGCCGCCGCAACATCGGGCCGTACGGGCCCTGGTAGCCCGGAGCCGAGTGGCTCCCGCAAGGTGATGCCCGGCGCGTGATGCCTGGAGCGTGATGCCTGGAGGGTGGTGGCCGTTGGCCGCCACCCTCCGTCACGTCCGGGCTCCGCGCAGGGGCGCGGGCACCGGTGCCGGCGCCGTGCTCAACCCATGATCAACGGGATCGGGTTGCGCTCCAGCAGCAGTACCGCGACGTCGTCGGTCAGTGCTCCGCCGTTCAGCTCCTCCACCTCCGCGATGGCGCTGTCGACCAGTCGGCCCCTGGTCAGCCCGGCCGCCTGGTGGTCGGCGACCAGGTCGATCAGACCGTCCTGCCCCAGCCGCCGTGAACCCGCGCCGACCCGGCCCTCGACCAGACCGTCGGTGTACAGGAGCAGCCGCCAGCCGGGCTCCAGCTCCAGCTCCAGCCCGGGCCAGGCCGAATCGCAGTCGTCGCACGGCAGCAGACCGAGCGCCGGCCCGGCGTGCTCGGCCGGGAGCAGCGCGGGCCGTCGGCCGCCTGCCAGCAGGAGCGGCGCGGGGTGGCCGGCCAGGTAGAGCCGGGCCCGGTCGCCGGGCTCGGGTCCGCCGGCCCGGTCGGGGTCGGCCTCCGCCGGGGTGGCGGGGGAGAGGACGAGCATGCAGAGGGTCGCGAAGATCTCGTCGCTGCGCCGCTCGTGTTCGAGGACGTGCTGCAGGGTGGTGAGCAGGGCCTGGCCGGAGAGGCCGGCGAACACCAGCGTCCGCCACGCTATCCGCAGCGCGACGCCCAGCGCGGCCTCGTCCGGGCCGTGCCCGCAGACATCGCCGATCACCACGTGGACCGTGCCGTCGTCCGTCCGGACCGCGTCGTAGAAGTCGCCGCCCAGCAGGGCGCGGCGGCGGCCGGGGCGGTAGCGGCGGGTGAAGGCCAGCCCGGCGCCGTCCAGCAGCGGGGTGGGCAGCAGGTGGCGCTGGAGGCGGGCGTTCTCCTGGCCGCGCAGTTCGGCCTCGACCAGGCGGCGCTGCGACTCGTCGGCGCGCTTGCGCTCCACCGCGTACCGCAGGGCACGGGCCAGCAGGGGGCCGTCCGTCTCGTGCTTGATCAGGAAGTCCTGGGCTCCGGCCGCGACCGCGGCGGCCCCCAGCTCCGCCCCGGCGGCGTCGGTCAGGACGACGACGGCCGTGTGCGGGGCGCGGCGCAGCAACTCGCGAAGCCCGTCGAGGCCGTCGGACTCCTCCGGGCCGGTGTGCCCCTGGGACCCGGTGGGCCCGTGCGGCGCGGTGCCCGTGCCCGGGGCGGTGGCAGTGGTGGCTGCGGTGGTGGGATCCGGTTCGGTGGTGGTGCGGTCCCCGGGGCCGCAGGGCGCGGCGAGGTCGAGCAGTACACAGGTGAACCCGGCCGCGGGTGGCCGATCTCCCGGGCGCTGCATGCCCCGGCGCGCGGCCAGCGGCGCGGCGGACAGCAGGGCCACGGCCTGCTCGACGCCGCGTGCCCAGTGCAGCTCGACGTTGGCACCGCTCTCGGCGACCAGGGTCTTGATCAGTTCGATGTCGGACGGGCCGTCCTCGATCACCAGCAGGTGGGCCGGGGGCTCGCTGCCGGGCTCGGGGCGGCGGGCCGCTGCTGCCGCGGTGGCCGGGCCGGCGGGCGGTGTCCTGGGGAGGCCACTGGGAGGGGAGCCGGGGCCGGTCGTGCGGGGACTGTCGACGCGGGCCCGGGGATGCGGTATCGGCGTGGCGGCGCCGGACTCGGGAGTGTGGTCGCGGTAGGTGTGCACCCCGCCGGCCCGCTTGGCGGCGCGGCCGATGGCGGGCGCGCTGCCTGATGCGGGGCCCGGCCGTCGCGCGGTGTCGGCGGCGTCCTCGGCAGTACCGGCGGCGCTGCCGGTACCGGACGCCCGCCCGTCTCCCGTTCCGGGCATTGGTCGGTCCTCCCTTTCCCCGACTGGCCAACGGCTGAGGTCCGTGTGCAGTGCCCGCCTGGCACCGCGGGTCGGGGAGCTTCTCGCGACCATAACGTGATCTCCGGGGATTTCTCTGACCGAGCGCCGACGATGTGGTTATTGCCACGCTCTGGAGTGGTTTACGGGCTACGGTGTGGGCCCCGGCAGGCGGGGGCCGATGGGAGGTCGGGGGTCGTGACGCGGATCACGATGGTGCAGGGTGACATCACGGAGCAGCAGGTGGACGTGGTCGTCAATGCGGCCAACTCCTCGCTCCTCGGCGGGGGTGGCGTGGACGGCGCGATCCACCGCAAGGGCGGACCGGCGATCCTCGCCGACTGTCGGAGGCTGCGCGACTCGCACTACGGCCGCGGCCTCGATGCGGGCCGGGCCGTGGTGACCACGGCCGGCCGGCTGCCGGCCCGTTGGGTGGTGCACACGGTGGGGCCGGTCTACTACCCGGACCTCTACGAGGAACGGGCGGAGTTGCTGTCCTCCTGTTATCGGGAGTCGCTGCGGCTGGCAGCTGAACTGGGCGCGCGGTCGGTGGCGTTCCCGGCGATCTCTACCGGGGTGTACCGGTGGCCGATGGAGGACGCGGCGCGTATCGCCCTCACGGCGGTGACGGAGGCGGTGGCGGACCCCTCGGTGGTGGCAGGGACGGCGCCGGCCGAGGTGCGGTTCGTGCTCTTCGGTGCGGATGCGTTCGAGGTGTTCGATCGGGTGCGGCAGGAGCTGGGGCGCCCTGGGGCGCGGTAGCCCGGTGGTGTGTTCGAGTCGGCCCGCGACGGCGGGTGCGGTGGTGCGGGTGGCGGGTGTGGCGGAGTGGGTCGGAGTGGGCAGAGGAGCTGAACGGGCCTCAGGTGGCCTGCGTGGCAGCTCGTGCGACTGCCCCCATGGTGGCGTGACGGGGCGTCAACACGCCAGAGTAATTCGATAACTCGTTCGAGTGAATCGCCGGAAGCACGGCCCGGAGCCCGAACGGGAGACCGGCTCGATGCCCTGCTCGATGCCCGGCTCGGCACCCAGGTCAGCGGCCCAGCGGCGGGTCCGGCGGCGCCACCGGCCGGTGGCGGCCCCGCCCGTCGGATACCGGTTCCGCCCGGCCGAACGCCCCTCGTGCCCGGCGGACGCCTGCCGTGCGGACGCCTGCCCTGCGGCCGGCCTGCCGTGCGGCCGGCGGTCCCGCGGGCACCCGCCGTCAGGGCGCCAGCGCGGACCACTCCAGGGTGATCTCGCCCTGCCGCCACCGTCCACGTGCGTCCACCAGCGGCCAACTGCCCGCCAGCGCCCCGCAGGTCGCCACCCAGCGCTGGCGGGCACCGAACGCGCCGTACGGTGCGGCAGCCGCCCAAGCCCGGTCGAAGTCGGTGAGGAAGGTGTGCACCGGCCGGCCGGGCACGTTGTGGTGGATCAGCGCCTTGGGCAGGCGTTCGGCCAGGTCGGAGGGGCGCTCCAGGGTGGCGAGCCGGGCCGCGAAGGTCACCGTCCGGGGCCCCTCGGGGCCGAGCGCGACCCAGACGTGCCGCCGGCCGATCTCGTCGCAGGTGCCCTCGACCAGCAGCCCGTCCGGCGCCAGCCGTCCGCACAGCCGCGCCCAGACCTCGGCCACCTCCCGTTCCTCGTACTGCCGCAGCACGTTGGCGGCCCGGATCAGCTGGGCCGGTCCGCCGTCCAGCGGCACCTCGAAACCGCCCCGCCGGAAGGTGAGCAGCGGCGGCACGGCGTACGGCAGCGCCGCCGCGACCCGCTCGGGTTCGATCTCGATGCCGACCACCCGGGTGTCGGGCCGGACGGTGCGCAGCCGGGCCGAGAGCTCGACGGCGGTCCAGGGCGCCGCACCGTAGCCGAGGTCGACGGCGACCGGCGGGCGGTCGGCGGTACGCAGCGTCGGGCCGAGGGTGTGGGCGATCCAGCGGTCCATCCGGCGGAGCCGGTTGGTGTTGGTGGTGCCGCGGGTGACCGTGCCGACCGGCCGGGTCGGGCGTGCCCCGCGGGCGGCGGGAGAGTCGGACGTGGCGGGCATGCCCGCAGCCTACGTGGCGGCGGGCGCGCCCCCGGGCCCGCGCCCGGCCCGCCCGTGACGCTTGCCACACCCCTGCCCCGGCCGTGCCGCGGCCGCGCCCCCGCCCGCCGTACCGGCCGCGCCCCCGCCCGCCGTACCGGCCGCGCCCCCGCCCGCCGTACCGGGCGCGGCCCGCCGCCCGCCCGCCCGATCTCGGCGGCGCGGCCGGGAATACCGGTCGACTCCCACTCGGTTGTGACTCAAGACGTGTGCCCGCCCGGAGCCACCGGCCCCGGGCGTTCGCATGCGGACGGGCCGTGCGACGGAGCGCGGGCACGTCGCCGAGCAGCAGCGCGACCGGCGGGACATCCGCGTACCGCCGGCCGAGCAGGTACCGACCGGGCAGCACAACGGGCAGCACAAGGAGGCATCAGCCAGGTGACCCAGCACCTCGCACGGGCCGTGGCCCGACGTGACCGGCTCACCCTGCCGTCGACCCGGGGCCGCCTCCAGTCGTTGGTGGCCTCCCGGTCCCGTCGTCCCCGCCGGATCGCGATGCTCAGCGTCCACACCTCCCCGCTGCACCAGCCGGGCACCGGCGACGCGGGCGGTATGAACGTCTACATCGTCGAGCTGGCCAAGCGGCTCGCCGAGCTGAACATCGAGGTCGAGGTCTTCACCCGGGCGGTCAGCTCGGAGGACGCGCCGACCGTCGACCTCGCCCCCGGGGTCCTGGTCCGGCACGTCACCGCGGGCCCGTACGAAGGACTGATCAAGGAGGACCTGCCCGCCCAGCTGTGCGCCTTCACCCACGGCGTGCTGCGCACCGAGGCCGGGCACCGGCCGGGCCACTACGACCTGGTGCACTCGCACTACTGGCTCTCCGGCCAGGTCGGCTGGCTCGCCGCCGAGCGCTGGGGCGTCCCGCTGGTGCACACGATGCACACGATGGCGAAGGTGAAGAACGCGGCGCTGGCCGAGGGCGACACCCCGGAGCCGGCCGCCCGGGTGATCGGCGAGACCCAGGTGGTCGACGCCGCCGACCGGCTGATCGCCAACACCGCCGAGGAGGCCGCCGAGCTGTCCCGGCACTACGCGGCCCGCCAGGACCAGCTCGCGGTCGTCCACCCCGGCGTCAACCTGGAGGTCTTCCGCCCCGGCGGGACCGGTGGCCGCTCGGCCGCGCGGGCCCGGCTCGGGCTGCCGCCGGCCGCGGCGGTCCTGCTGTTCGCCGGGCGGATACAGCCGCTCAAGGCGCCCGACGTGCTGCTGCGCGCCGTCGGGGTGCTGCTGGAGCGCGAGCCGCAGCTGCGCGAACACCTGGTGGTGCCGGTCGTCGGCGGCCCCTCGGGCACCGGGCTGGCGCGTCCGGAGAGCCTGCACAAGCTGGCCGCCCAGCTGGGCATCTCGGACGTGGTCCGGTTCTGTCCGCCGGTCGGTCAGACCCAGCTGGCCGACTGGTACCGGGCGGCCACCGCCCTGGTGATGCCCTCCTACAGCGAGTCCTTCGGCCTGGTCGCCCTGGAGGCGCAGGCCTGCGGCACCCCGGTGGTGGCGGCGGCCGTCGGCGGTCTGCCGGTCGCCGTCCGGGACGGCGTCACGGGCACCCTGGTCCCGGGCCACGACCCGCAGGACTGGGCCCGCGCGCTGCGCCCGTACGTCACCGACCCCGGGCTGACCGAGCGGCAGGGCCAGGCTGCGGCCCGGCACGCGGCCGGGTTCGGCTGGGACGCCGCGGCCCGTGCCACCGCGGAGGTCTACGCGGGCGCGCTCGCCCGCCCGGACCAGCGCACCGGCGCCCGGCTGCGCTGACCCGGCCGCGGCCGTTCGGTCCCGGCCCACGGCACCCGGGAGACCCGGTGTGAGCCACCGCGCACCCTTGCCGACCTGCATCGATGGGCGGATTCCGGTGGTTGGGGTGTGGCCGCGCGCCCCACGGGGTTCGTCCGGGGGAGCGGTGGCGCGAGCCACCGGAACGGGTGGCGGGCGACCGGCCGCCCGGCGGTTGCTGCACCCGGGCTCTACCGCCGAGTAACGTCTCTCCCATGGCAATCCGCACCAAGGACGAGTCCCTCACTCTGCTGCGCACCGCGCTCGACGAGGCGGGGGTGGCCTGGGAGCAGGCCATCACCGACCCGTACACACTGGTGGCCACGCTGCCCGGCGTCCGGAAGCTCTCCACCACCTGCGCCCTGCGGGTGGGTGACCACACCCTCTCGGTCAACGCCTTCGTGGTCCGCCGGCCGGACGAGAACCACGAGGCCGTCTACCGCTGGCTGCTGGAGCGCAACACCCGGCTCTACGGGGTCGCGTACGCCGTCGACCCGCTCGGTGACGTCTACCTGGCGGGGCGGCTGCCGCTGGAGGCGCTCACCCCCGACACCGTCGACCGGTTGCTCGGCACGGTGCTGCAGAACGCCGACGAGCCCTTCAACACCCTGCTCGAACTCGGCTTCGCCACCGCGATCCGGCGCGAGTGGGAGTGGCGCACCAAGCGCGGGGAGTCCACCCGCAACCTGGCGGCCTTCGCCCACCTCGCCGGACCCACCACCGCCACCGCCCCCATCGCTGCCACCACCGCTGCCCCGGAGACCCCGCCCGCCGACAGCTGACCGGACCCACGACGGCCGAGCCCGGCGCCCACCGGCACCCCGAACCGGCCGAGGCCGCTCAGGACGGCACCGCGACCCCACCGCCGGGCGCGGCCGCCACCTCCCCGTCGGCCGCATCGGCCCCCGCCACCCGGGCCCCGCCCCCGGCGTCGGCCGCCGCCCTCCGGCCGACCAGCAGGAACGCGCCCGCAGCCACCGTCCCGCACACCCCGCACGCCAGCCACACCACCGCGCTGCCCGCATGCTGCAGCAGGTAGCCGCCGGCGAGCGGCCCGAGGAACGACGCCAGCGACCAGGACAGCGAGTGGACCCCCTGGTAACGGCCGCGCGCCCCGGCGGGGGAGAGCTCGGCGACCAGGCCCATCATGGTCGGCGCGGCCATGATCTCGCCGATCGTCCAGACCGCGACCGTGACGGCGAAGAACGCGGCCGACGAGCCCGCGAGCGCCGTCAGCCCGAAGCCCCAGCCGGTCAGCAGCGCGCTCACCACCAGCAGCGCGGTCCGGTTGCGGCCCTCCATCAGCCGGCCCATCGGCAGCTGGAGCACCACGATCAGCAGCCCGTTCAGGCCGATCACCAGGCCGTAGCCGCTGGTGGAGATGCCCGCCTCGCCCATGTCGATCGCCAGCGTGGTGCTGCCCTGCTGGGCGACCAGCGCCAGCAGCAGGTTGACCCCGACCAGCGCCATGAACCGGCCATCCCGGAAGACGGTCCCGAGGCCGGTCCGCGGCTCCTCCCGGACCGCCGCCGCCGACCGCTCGGGCCGGGTCTCCGGGATCCGGACGAACACCATCACCGCGCAGATCAGCGTGGTGAGCGCGTCCAGCAGGAACAGCGGCAGATAACCGTGCGCGGCGATCAGACCGGCGACCGCCGCCGAGACGCCGAAGCCGATGTTGATCGCCCAGTAGTTCAGCGAGTAGGCGCGCACCCGGTCCGGCGCCGGCACCAGGTCGGCGATGATCGCGGAGATCGCCGGCCGGGCCGCGTTGCTCGCCAGGCCCACCAGGAAGGCCACCACCGCGATGGCCACCGGGCCGTCCGCAAAACCGAGCGCCGCCGTCGACACCGCCGTGGACAGCTGCGCCGCCATCAGCGTCGGGCGCCGGCCCAGCCGGTCCGCGAGCACCCCGCCGAGCAGCGAGGCGATCGCCGAACCGGCACCGAACAGGCCCGCCACCAGACCCGCGTACGACGCCGGGTAGCCCCGCCCGACGGTCAGGTACAGCGCGAGGTAGGTGACCACGAAGCCGCCGAGCCGGTTCACCAGGGTCGCCGCCCACAGCCACCAGAACTGCCGGGGCAGGCCGCCCACGGACTCCGACAGGACGGTGCGCAGACGGGACGGTGCGGGCAACGGGTGCTCCCGGGGCAGCAGGCCGCCCACCAGCCGGAATGCGGTGAACCGGCCAGCGGGGCAGTAAGTGTCACTAATGGAATCGACACCTTACCCGGCGCTCATCGGACCGACTACCCGATTTCCGCCTCCACTAAGCTGTCGGCCATGGCTGACACGACCTACCGACTGATCCTGCTCCGCCACGGCGAGAGCCAGTGGAACCAGAAGAACCTCTTCACCGGCTGGGTCGACGTCGACCTCAACGAGAAGGGTGAGAAGGAGGCCGCACGCGGCGGCGAGCTGCTGGCCGCCGAGGGCTACTTCCCCGACGTGCTGCACACCTCGCTGCTCCGCCGCGCCATCCGCACCTCGCAGATCGCCCTGGACAAGGCCGACCGCCACTGGATCCCGGTCCGCCGCAGCTGGCGGCTGAACGAGCGCCACTACGGCGCCCTGCAGGGCAAGGACAAGGCCCAGACGCTGGCCGAGTTCGGCGAGGAGCAGTTCCAGCTCTGGCGCCGCTCGTACGACACCCCGCCGCCGGTGCTGGCCGACGACAGCGAGTACTCGCAGGCCGGCGACGCCCGCTACGCCGACATCCCGAGCGAGCTGCGCCCGCGCACCGAGTGCCTCAAGGACGTCGTCGAGCGGATGCTGCCGTACTGGTACGACGCGATCGTCCCGGACCTGGCCGCCGGCAAGACCGTGCTGGTCACCGCGCACGGCAACAGCCTGCGCGCCCTGGTCAAGCACCTGGACGGCATCTCCGACGAGGCCATCGCGGGCCTCAACATCCCCACCGGCATCCCGCTCGCCTACGAGCTGGACGCCGACTTCAAGCCGCTCACTCCCGGCGGCCGCTACCTCGACCCGGAGGCCGCCGCGGCCGCCATCGAGGCGGTCAAGAATCAGGGCAAGAAGTAGGCCTCACGGCGAAACGGCCCCTCACCTGCGCGGACAGCGCGGGCGGGGGCCGTTGTCGTTCCCGGGCCGCCGTCGTTCCCCGGCCGCCGCCCGTCCCGGGGCGTCGGTGGGCCGCCCGGCGGGCCCGTGCGGGTCAGTGGCCGCCGCAGCAGCCCCCGGAGGCGCCGCCGCACTGGCAGGGCGCACCGGACTGGCAGCCGCAGCCGCAGCCCGGGCCGCACCCGCAGCCGGCCGCCAGGACGGGGAGCAGCCCGGCGGCGGGCGGCTCGGTGATGCTCTTCGGCGGGGTGGTCGGGGTGGCGGTTGCCTTCATGGCGCTGGACCCTCCTCGTCGGGGCACTCCGGAGACGGGCGTGCCTGCTTTCCGAGTGAACCCGGGTGGTGCCGAGGCGTCAACGGGCGCACAGAAGTGGGGGTGCACCAACTGTGTGCGCCCCCACCTCCGGTGCTGCCGCTTCCGTCACCGCTCACCCGCCGTCCGGCGGGCCGGGGTCACTCGCCGAGGGCGGCCGGCTCGTTGGTGGCGAGGAAGTCGCCGATGTGCTCGCCGGTCACCAGGAACACCACGCGCTTGGCCACCGACACCGCGTGGTCGGCGAACCGCTCGTAGTACCGGCCGACCAGCGTGACGTCGACGGCGGTCTCGATGCCGTGCTGCCAGCGGTCGTCCAGCAGGTGCGAGAAGAGCTCGCGGTGCAGCGCGTCGATCGCGTCGTCGTCCTGCTCCAGCTCCAGCGCCTTGTCGACGTCCTTGGTGGCGATCACCAGGCCCGCCTTGGCGACCAGGCGCTGCGCGAGCTGCCCCATCTCCAGCACGATCGGGTGCAGGTCGTTGGGGACGGCGGTGTCCGGGAAGCGCAGCCGGGCCACCTTGGCGACGTGCCGGGCGAGGTCGCCGCAGCGCTCCAGGTCGGCGCTCATCCGCAGCGAGGTGACGACGATCCGCAGGTCGGTGGCGACCGGCTGCTGGCGGGCCAGCAGGTCGATCGCTCGGTTCTCCAGGTCGTGGTGCAGGCTGTTGACCTTGTCGTCGGCGGCGATCACGCTCTCCGCCAGCGCCAGGTCCGCGTCGAGCAGCGCGGTGGTCGCCCGGCCCATGGCCGAACCGACCAGCCGGGCCATCTCGATCAGTCCGTCGCTGATCGAGTCGAGTTCCTCGTGGTACGCGTCGCGCATGCTCTCTCCTCCTGGCCGTCGGCGCCGGGTGCGGCGCCGACCGGTCCATCAGTAGCTGTGTCGGTGGCGGTGCCGACCGGATGTCCCGGGCCGGGTCCCCCTCGGGAGCCGGGACGTCCGCTGCTGGTGGCGCGAATGGTAGCCGCGTCACCGCCCACACGGGCTTGCATTGCCCAGACTGATCCGTTCGGGCGACTGCCCACGGCCGATGTGGTGAATCACCGGCAGCTTGAAGGTGAATTCTCGGCAACGCGGGGCCGATGCCTTGATCGCACCCGTACGGGACCGGCCCGGCATGCGCTTACGCTGGCCGTATGGACGTGAATGTGGCCGCCGCCGCAGCCTGCGCCATAGCCGGGCTCGGCGTCGGCCTCACGGCCGCCATCGCCTTCCGTTGGAGTGAGCGCGAGCAGGCGAAGGGCAGCAACGGCGGCAGGACCAGCAGCAGGACGGGCCCGGGTGGGCCGCCGCACCAGGAACCCGCCCTGCCGCCGGGCGTGGACACCGTGCTCTCGGTGCTCCGCTCCTGCGCGATCGTGCTCGGCGAGGGCGACGAGGTGGTCAAGGCCAGCTCCGCCGCGTACGCGATGGGCCTGGTCAGGGGCGGTGCGATGGCCGTCGACCCGATGCTGTCGCTGGCCCGGGCGACCCGCCGGGACGGCGAGATCCGCCAGGTCGAGCTGGAACTGCCCCGCCCCGGCGCGGCCCGCGCCGCCGAACCGCTGGCGGTCTCGGTCCGGGTCGCCCCGCTCGGCTCCCGGCTGGTCCTGGTGCTGGTCGAGGACCTCACCGACCGCCGCCGGATCGAAGCGATCCGGCGGGACTTCGTCGCCAACGTGTCGCACGAGCTGAAGACCCCGGTGGGCGCGCTGTCGCTGCTCTCCGAGGCCGTCGCGGACGCCTCCGACGACCCGGAGGCCGTCCAGCGGTTCGCCGGCCGGATGCAGATCGAGGCGACCCGGCTGGCCAGCCTGGTCCAGGAGATCATCGACCTCTCCCGGGTCCAGGACGACCGCATCCTGGCCGACCCCGAACCCGTCCCGGTGGACGAGCTGATCGCCGAGGCGATCGACCGCTGCCGCCAGCCCGCCGCCGCCAAGCAGATCCTGATCGCGGCCGGCGGCACCGGCGACCTCTACCTCGACGGCAACCGCGGCCAGCTGGCCGCCGCACTCGGCAACCTGGTCGAGAACGCCGTCAACTACAGCCCGCCCCGCACCCGCGTGGCCATCGCCACCCGCCGGATCTCCAGCGCCGCCGCGCTGGGCGAGGCGGACGGCGAACTGATCGAGATCTCGGTGACCGACCAGGGCATCGGGATCTCGGAGAAGGACCGAGAGCGGATCTTCGAACGGTTCTACCGGGTCGACCCCGCCCGCTCCCGCGCCACCGGCGGCACCGGTCTCGGCCTCTCGATCGTCAAGCACGTGGCCGCCTCCCACCGCGGCACCGTGTCGGTCTGGAGCGTCGAGGGCCAGGGCTCGACCTTCACCCTGCGGCTCCCGGCCGGCCAGGCGCCGGACCGCACCCCCTCATCCGAACCCCGTTCCGACGCGACCGCGTCGGACTCCCTTCCTGCCCCGGAGGCCCGATCGTGACCCGAGTACTGGTGGTCGAGGACGAGGAGTCGTTCAGCGACGCCCTCTCGTACATGCTCCGCAAGGAGGGCTTCGAGGTGGCCGTGGCCGCCACCGGACCCGACGCGCTGGAGCAGTTCGAGCGCAACGGCGCCGACCTGGTGCTGCTCGACCTGATGCTCCCCGGCCTGCCCGGCACCGAGGTCTGCCGCCAGCTGCGGGTCCGCTCCAACGTGCCGGTGATCATGGTCACCGCCAAGGACAGCGAGATCGACAAGGTCGTCGGGCTGGAGATAGGGGCCGACGACTACGTGACCAAGCCCTACTCCACCCGCGAGCTGGTCGCCCGGATCCGCGCGGTGCTGCGCCGCCGCGGCGAGGACGGCAACGGCGACGGCGGCGGCGCCACCCCCGGCGCGCTGGAGGCCGGCCCGGTCCGGATGGACGTCGACCGGCACGTGGTGACCGTGGACGGCGCCAAGGTGGACCTCCCGCTCAAGGAGTTCGACCTGCTGGAGATGCTGCTGCGCAACGCCGGCCGGGTGCTCACCCGGATGCAGCTGATCGACCGGGTCTGGGGCGCCGACTACGTCGGTGACACCAAGACCCTGGACGTCCACGTGAAGCGCCTGCGCGCCAAGATCGAGCCGGACCCGGGCGCGCCCCGCTACCTGGTCACGGTCCGCGGCCTGGGCTACAAGTTCGAGCCGTAGACCGCACCGGTACCCGCGCACACCGAGAGGGCCCCCGCCACGGCGGGGGCCCTCTCGGGCGTCAGGCGCCCGGCCGGCCCGGAGGCCGGCCGGCGGTGCTCAGTGACCGGCGAGCGGGCTGCCGGAGGCCGAACCGGAGGGGACGGCCGCACCGGTGGCGGGGGCCGAGCCGGACGGGGAGCCGGACGGCGTGCCGGTGATCGTGGCGGACGGCGACGGGGAGGCCGAAGCGGCGGCGGACGGCGAGGCGCTGGAGGAGGGGGAGGCGGACGGGCCGGCCTCCGCCTTCGGGCCGAACGCGGCGTACTGGCCGACGGCCGGCAGCACCGCGGCCTCGGTGCCGACCTGGCCGGCCCGGCCGAAGACGAAGCCGGTCGGGGCGAAGCCGCCGACGCTCACCTTGACCGAGGCCACGTGGGCCGACGGCTGGTCCGGCCCGCCGAGCAGCACGGCGCCGCCCGCCGGGATGACGATCTCGGAGAGCTGGGCGCCCTTGGCGTCGGTGAAGGTCGCGGTCATGTTGTCCCCGACGGTGATCGACTTCAGCGTCTCGGGCGTGGTGCCGGAGTTGCTGATGTTCGCCGTCACGTTGGCCGGGCCCGCACCCGCGCCCTCGGCGGCGGCCCGCGGCAGCGTCACCACCACGATGTTGTTGAGCCGCAGGTAGTCCCCGAGTGAGGTGGCCGCGTTGTCCGGCTTGATCTCCAGGGTGTCCGGCGTGTTCCCGGCGGCGCAGGCCGACAGCGGGACGATCGCGGCGAGGACGAGGGCGGCGATGGCGCCGCGTCGAAGGCTCCGGCTCACGGCGGCGACTTCTCCTTGGGTGGGATCACGGTGGATGTGGATCACGGTCTGTGGTCAGCGTTCAGACTACCCACCGCAGTTATCCGGTTCTCACGGGGTGGCCCCGTGTCGCGTCCCGGTCCTGCCGGGGGCCGCCCGACGGGCCGTCTCCGGGCGTGTCCCGAGGACCCGTGCCGGGTCCCGCCCGGGGACGTGTCGCAGGTCACTGTCGGGGTGCCGCCCGGAAGGCGGCAAAAACTCAAGATCAAACCATGGTTTCGGGAGTGTTGCCAGGGGTTTCGCCGAGCTCTCGGAACGCCTCCCACCTGCGGGAAGCCGCCCTCGAACACCGGTCGCAGCATGCGATGGGGGTGATTGTCAAGCCCCGAGACCCGCCCTGACCTGCGAAAACGCCCTTCGGGTCGGCAGAAAAGCGTGTTATTCTGGAAAGCCACGGAAGGGGTCCTGTCACATGACGTTCAAGGTTGGCGACACGGTGGTCTACCCCCATCACGGGGCTGCGCTGATCGAGGCCATCGAAACTCGCCAGATCAAAGGTGTGGACAAGACCTACCTGGTGCTGAAGGTGCAGCAGGGAGATCTGACGCTGCGCGTGCCCGCCGAGAACGCGGAGTTCGTCGGCGTGCGAGACGTGGTCGGTCAGGAAGGTCTCGACCGGGTCTTCGAGGTGCTGCGTGCACCGTACACCGAGGAGCCCACGAACTGGTCCCGCCGCTACAAGGCGAACCTCGAGAAGCTTGCCTCGGGTGACGTCATCAAGGTCGCCGAGGTCGTCCGCGACCTGTGGCGTCGCGAGCGCGAGCGCGGCCTGTCGGCCGGCGAGAAGCGGATGCTCGCCAAGGCTCGGCAGATCCTGGTCAGCGAGCTCGCGCTGGCCGAGAACACCAACGAGGACAAGGCGGAGACGCTGCTCGACGAGGTGCTCGCCTCCTAAGGGCGGCCTCGTTCCACAGCACTTCTGCATGCCACGGCGCCCGATGCCGCTGTGCCACCACGGACTCGCAGTCGTCCAGGTGGTGCAACAGCACCTCGGGCGCTTCGGCATGTCCGCGGACAGCCGCCACTGCGGGGCGGTGGTCCACTAACGTGCAGCCGGAAGAGGGTCGTGCCGGGCGCCCGATGCGTACGGCAGGGCCATACCCACTGCGACTGAGGAGCGAAACCTGAACGCCACAGCACACCTCGCGGCGGCGGTGGTCCCCGCCGCGGGACGGGGCGAGCGGCTGGGCCCCGGAGCCCCGAAGGCCCTGCGCGAACTCGGCGGCGTGCCGCTGCTCGTGCACGCCGTACGGGCGCTGGCCCGCAGCCGGGCGGTCGGCCTGGTGGTGGTCGCGGCCCCGCCCGGCGGGGTGGCTGAGGTCGCCGCGCTGCTCGACAGCCACGGCCTGGACGGCAAGGACGTCCGGGTGGTGGCCGGCGGCGCCAGCCGGCAGGAGTCGGTCCGGCTCGGCCTGGCGGCGATCCCGGCGGAGACCGAGGTCGTGCTGGTGCACGACGCCGCCCGTCCGCTGGTACCGGTCGAGGTGGTCGACGCGGTGGCCGCGGCCGTCCGGGCCGGGGCCGGGGCCGTGGTGCCGGCCGTCCCGCTGGCCGACACCGTCAAGCGGGTCGAACCGCGGCCCGCCGGCTCCCCCGAACCGGTGCTGGACACGCCCGACCGGTCCACCCTGCGCGCGGTGCAGACCCCGCAGGGCTTCCTGCGCGCGACCCTGCACGAGGTGCACGAGAAGGCGCTGGCCGAGGAGGCCGGGGGCTCGCCGCCGCTGGTCACCGATGACGCCGGGCTGGTCGAGCACTACGGCGGCCGGGTGGTCGTGGTGCCCGGGCACGAGGAGGCGTTCAAGGTGACCCGCCCGCTGGACCTCGTCCTGGCCGAGGCCGTACTCGCCCGAAGGAGGGCCTCCGATGGCTTCTGAGCAGACGGCTTCTGAGCAGAGGGCTTCTGAGGAGAGGGGTTCCGGGCCGACGGCTCCCGAGCAGGCTTCCGACCGGACGGCGCCCGCCGCGCCCGTGATCCCGCTGGTCGGCATCGGCACCGATGTGCACGCCTTCGAAGCGGGCCGGCCGCTGCGGGTGGCGGGCCTGGACTGGCCCGGCTCCGAGTTCGGCCTGGCCGGGCACTCGGACGCCGACGTCGCCGCGCACGCCGCCTGCGACGCGCTGTTCTCCGCCGCCGGCCTCGGTGACCTCGGGGCGCACTTCGGCACCGACCGGCCCGAGTGGGCCGGCGCGGCCGGGGTCACCCTGCTCGCGGAGGCGGCCCGGATCGTCCGGGAGGCCGGCTTCACCATCGGCAACGTGGCGATCCAGGTGATCGGCGTCCGACCGAAGATCGGCAAGCGGCGGGCGGAGGCCCAGGCCGTGCTCTCGGCCGCGGTCGGCGCACCGGTGTCGGTCTCCGGCACCACCACCGACGGCCTGGGCCTGACCGGGCGGGCCGAGGGGCTGGCCGCACTGGCCACCGCCCTGGTGTACCGGGCGCCCTGAGCCGCCCGCGCGGCGGCGGCCGCCCGGCCGCCGGGGTGTCTCACCGGCGCGGGGCGCCACCGGATCGGTAGCTTGGCCGGGTACCAGTTGGCTCGTCACCGAGAAGAGGTCCTGATGGGTGCAGCACTTCCCGACCGCGCGAAGGAACTGCTCGACGGCAAGAGTTTCGCCGTGGTCTCCACGATCCAGCCCGACGGCAGCCCGCAGTCCTCGGTGGTCTGGGTGAAGCGGGACGGCGACGAGGTGCTCTTCTCGACCGTCCAGGGCCGCCGCAAGCACCTCAACCTGGTCCGTGACCCGCGGATCACCCTGGTGCTCAACCCGCCGGACCACCCGTACACCTACGCCGAGCTCCGCGGCGAGGTGGAGATGACCACGGAGGGCGGCCGGGAGCTGATCGACGAGCTGTCCCGCAAGTACCGCGGCGAGGACTACGGGTTCGACGGCCCCGAGGACGTACGGGTGGTCGTCCGGCTGGCCCCGCGCAAGGTGGTCGGCAACCTCTGAGACCGACGGGGCCCGGCGGCACCGCTGCCGGGCCCCTGGCCTGCGGGTTCGCCGGTCCACCCGGGCACCCGCCCGGGCCGTCGGTGTCCGTACGGCCACTCCGGGTGGCGGCCGGTCCCGCACCGCGGACGGCCCGGACCGGCATGAACCTGGCGGCGGCCCGCGCGAAAGGTGGCGGGGCACCCCCCGTCGCCCACTACGCTTGACGCTGTGAGCCTTCGCCTGTACGACACCAGCACCCGCCAGGTACGCGACTTCGTCCCGCTTGTACCGGGTTGTGTCTCGATGTACCTGTGTGGCGCGACCGTCCAGGCGGCCCCGCACATCGGACACATCCGGTCCAACCTCAACTTCGACGTGATGCGCCGCTGGTTCGGCTACCGCGGCTACCAGGTCACGTTCGTGCGCAACGTCACCGACATCGACGACAAGGTGATCGCCAAGGAGCGCGAGCTCGGCACCCCGTGGTGGGAGATCGCCTACACCAACGAGCGCGCCTTCAACGACGGTTACGCCGCGCTCGGCTGCCTGCCCCCGTCGGTGGAGCCCCGGGCGACCGGACACGTCCCCGAGATGATCGAGATGATGCAGGCGCTCATCGCCAAGGGGCACGCCTACGAGTCCGAGGGCAACGTCTACTTCGCCGTCACCACCTACCCCGACTACCTGGCGCTCTCCAACCAGGAGTTGGAGAACCTCCGGCAGCCGGAGAGCACGGGCGAGACCGGCAAGCGCGACCCGCGCGACTTCGCGATGTGGAAGCGCGCCAAGGAGGGCGAGCCCAGCTGGGCCACCCCCTGGGGCCGCGGGCGGCCGGGCTGGCACCTGGAGTGCTCGGCGATGGCGCACAAGTACCTCGGCGCGGCCTTCGACATCCACGGCGGCGGGCTGGACCTGATCTTCCCGCACCACGAGAACGAGATCGCCCAGTCCAAGGCGTTCGGCGACGACTTCGCCAACTTCTGGGTGCACAACGCCTGGGTCACCATGTCCGGCGAGAAGATGAGCAAGTCGCTCGGCAACTCGGTGCTGATCTCCGAGATGGTGCAGCGCTGGCGGCCGATCGTGCTCCGCTACTACCTGGCCGGCCCGCACTACCGCTCGATGATCGAGTACAGCGAGGAGTCGGTGCGGGAGGCCGAGACCGGGTTCGCCCGGATCGAGGGCTTCATCCAGCGGGCCGTGGAGAGCTGCGGCCCGGTCGACGCCGCCCCCGAGGTGCCGCTGTCCTTCGCCGAGGCGATGGACGACGACCTGGGCGTGCCGCAGGCCCTCGCGGTGGTGCACACCGCCGTCCGCCAGGGCAACAGCGCGCTCACGGCGGGCGACAAGGAGAGCGCGGTGGCGCGGCTCGCCGAGGTCCGTGCGATGCTCGGAGTACTGGGTCTGGACCCGCTCGACGAGCAGTGGTCCGGCGCGGAACGCGGCGACGACCTGCGCGGGGTGGTCGACTCGCTGGTCCAGCTGGTCCTGGAGCAGCGCCAGGCGGCCCGCGCCCGTAAGGACTTCGCCACCTCGGACGCCATCCGGGACCAGCTCACCAAGGCCGGTCTGGCGATCGAGGACACCCCGTCCGGCTCGCGCTGGACCCTCAACAACCAGTAACCCCGTACCCGTCGGGGTGAGGGTGGGCCGCACCGGCGCCGGTGCGGCCCACCGTATGACGCAGAAGAGACAGGAAGTACAGCCATGGCCGGCAACAGCCAGCGCAGGAACCGCCGCAACCCCACTTCCAAGAAGGGCGCGAGTGTCGGTACCGGCGGCCACAGCCGGAAGGCACTCCAGGGCAAGGGCCCGACCCCGCCCGGCGAGGCCCGCAAGGGCCACCCGAAGCAGCGCGCCGCCAACGCGGCGCTCAAGCGCGAGCGCGACGCCAAGTCCCGGGCCGGCATGCGCCGGGCCGGTGCCGGTGCCCGCGGCGGCCGCGGCGGTGCCGGCGCCGCCGAGCTGGTGGTCGGCCGCAACTCGGTGGTCGAGGCGCTGAAGGGCGGGGTGCCCGCCACCGCGCTCTACGTCATGCAGTTCATCGAGACCGACGACCGGGTCCGCGAGGCCTTCCAGGCCGCCAACGACCGCGGCGTCCCGCTGATGGAGGCCCCGCGCGCGCAGCTGGACCAGATGACCGGCGGCCTCAACCACCAGGGCCTGGTGCTCCAGGTCCCGCCGTACGAGTACGCGCACCCGGACGACCTGCTCGCGGACGCCGCCGACAACGGCGAGCCCGCGCTGGTGATGGCGCTGGACGGGGTCACCGACTCCCGCAACCTCGGTGCCGTGGTCCGCTCCGCCGCCGCCTTCGGGGCGCACGGCGTGGTCATCCCCGAGCGCCGCGCGGCCGGCATGACCGCCGGCGCCTGGAAGACCTCCTCCGGTGCGGCCGCCCGGCTGCCCGTCGCCCGGGCCACCAACCTGACCCGGGCCCTGGAGGCGTACCAGAAGGCCGGTCTGATGGTGGTCGGCCTGGCCGCCGACGGCGAGGCCGAGATCGGCGACCTGGAGCTGCTGACCGGTCCCGTGGTGATCGTGGCGGGCTCCGAGGGCAAGGGCCTGTCCCGGCTGGTCGCGGAGACCTGCGACATCCGGGTGCGGATCCCGATGCCGGGTGAGACCGAGTCTCTGAACGCCGGTGTCGCGGCGGGCATCGTGCTCTACGAGGCCGCCCGGCTGCGGGCCAAGAGCGCCTGAGAGCCGCTCGCGCGCCCTGAGGCGTACGCCTCGGGGCCGTCGTGACCGTCTCTGACGGTTGTTTGGAACTGAACCGATCGGGTCCTATCGGGCTCGGTCGGTTTTCTCATGATCACTTCAAAGCGGGGCCCGGAATCCACCCGGGAGAGTGTCCTAAGGGGCCGTCACCCGGTTAGAGGGGTGTGGACACCAGAACACCTCGGCGCCCCGGGCAGGGCGGCACGGCGGGAATAGACTCCGGGCCCGCCCTCAACACGGTCAAGGTGCCGTCCGACCCGGCGAAGCTCAGCAGCACCCAGGCCAGCTTCCGGGTCAGACTGGTCACCCCGGTTGATCCGCTGATCGACGCCCCCGCCGGAGCGGCCTTCGGCGACCCGTACGGCATGCAGAGCGGCGGCAACCCCTACAGCAACCCGTACCGGGCGGCCGGCCTCGGCACCCGCCCCATGGTCACCCCGCAGGTCGTGCTGCCCAACACCGAGGTGCCGGCCCTGGTCGGCATCGGCGCCACCCCACGGCGCAAGGCGCGGGTCACGGCCGTCACCTGGAGCGGCCAGGCCGCGCCCGGCGACCTGGCCGCCACCCGGCTGCTGGAGGCCGTCCGGCTCAGCACCGTCCCGGCGCCCGCCGGGGCGCCCGCCGGCGACGACACCCAGCAGCTCCCGCACGTCCCCTCGTACGGCCATGCGGTGCCCAGGCAGCCCGGCTCGCCGGGATCGGGCGGCCCGTCCGCCGCCCCCGCCTCCACGACGGCCGGGCAGCCCGCCTGGAGCCCGCACGGAGAGCTGCCGGCGGTCTCCGCCGCCGGCGCCGCCGAGGCCAGGCACCTGCGCGAGCCCGGCCGCCGGGTCGACCTCGGGCTGGTCCTGCTGCCGCTGCGGGTGGTGCTCGGCTCGCTGTCCGGCTACGCCGGGTTCAGCAAGCTCTGCGATCCGGTGTACTTCGACGGCGGTGACCGCGGGTCGATGATGCGCTGGCTCTCGGCCCTGCACCCGTGGAAGGCCGCCGCGCCGCTGCTCGACTTCGCCATGGCGCACCCGGTCGGCTCCGGCCTGGCGGTGGCGTTCACCGAGATCGTGGTCGGCGTGCTGACCATCCTCGGCCTCTGGCAGCGGCTGGCGGCCGGAGCGGCGATGCTGCTCTCCGCGGCGCTGCTGTTCACCGTCAGCTGGCGGGCGGTGCCGGTCTACGACACCCCGGACCTGATCTTCCTCGCGGCCTGGAGCCCGCTGCTGATCGCCGGGGCGCCGTTCGGCTCGCTGGACGGCCGGATCGCCCTGAACGCCTGGCGGCGGTACGGCTCCGAGGCGCCCGCGGCGCTGCGGCGGCGGGTGCTGCGGCGCGGCGCGGTGGTCACCGCGGTGGTGGTCGGACTCACCCTGCTGATCGGCTCGATGCTCGGCGCGGCCGTCCGCACCGGACGCGAGCAGCAGGCCCCGGTCAGCCCGCCGACCGACTTCGGCTCCCCGATGTGGCCCGGCAACAGCGCCCCCGCCACCCCCTCGCCCTCGCACAGCCCGACCCCCACACCCTCCCCGTCCCGCCCGGCGGGCTCCCCGTCGCCCGCCTCCCCCTCCCCGGGCAAGAGCAGCGGCAAGCCCAAGTCCTCGTCCAGCCCCAGTGGCAACGCCCGCCCCTCCGGCGGCGGCGCCGGCGGCGCCGGGCAGGGCGGCAGTGGCTCCGGCGGCTCCTCGCCGCGCAGCAGCAACCCGAGCACCCCAGGGCTGATCGGCGGGGTGCTCGGCAGCGGACCGGTCGAACTGCCCAAGCTCGGCCTGGAGCGGCAGACCGAGCAGAAGATGGTCTGACCGAGCCCTGGTGCCGCTCTCACGGCACGCGCAGCGGCCCCCAACCGGAGTTGTCCGTCCGGTGGGGGCCGCTGTTGCTGCTGTCGCGTTGCTGGTGCTGGGTTGTTGCTGCGTTGCTGCGTTGCTGGTGCCGCGCCGGGGGCGGAGCGTGGTCAGGCCTGGCCGCGGGCTGCGGCGAGCTCCTTGGCGGCCTCGGTGAGGTCCTTGGCGGTGTCGATGGCACGCCAGTAGACGCCCTGCGGCAGCTGGTAGCCCGCCAGCCGCTTGGCGCGGGCCAGCTGGGGGAAGGTGGTGCGCTCGTGGTCGCCGACGTCCGGCAGCAGCTCACGGAAGCCCGGCGCGAAGACGTACAGGCCGGCGTTGATCAGGAACGGCGACGGCGGTGCCTCGATGAAGTCCAGCACGTTGCCGAACTGGTCGGTCTCCACCGCACCCCACGGGATCCTCGGCCGGGCCAGCGCCAGGGTCGCCATCGCGTCGCGCTCGTGGTGGAAGGCGGCCATGTCCCGCAGGCTGAACCTGGTCCAGATGTCACCGTTGGTGGCGTACCAGGGCTCCTCCGGCCGCGGCAGCGCCTGCGAGGCGTACTTGAGGCCACCGCCGCGCCCGAGCGGCTCGGTCTCCACCACGGTCTGCACGTTCAGCGGCAGATCCGCCTTGTCCAGCCACTCCTGCAGCACCTCGGCGAGGTGCCCGCAGGAGATCACCGCGTCCGTCACACCCTCCGCGGCCAGCCAGGCCAGCTGGTGTCCGACGATCGGGGTGCCCGTACCGGGGATCTCGACCAGCGGCTTGGGACGGTCGTCGGTGTACGGGCGGAGCCGGGAACCCTGGCCGCCCGCCAGGATCACGGCCTGGGTGACGGCGGGAGCGGACTGGCTGAGGCGCGTCGAGTCTGCGGTCATGCGGACACAATAGGGGCCTCACGGGCGGCGTCCCAGCGGTCCGCCGCGGTCCGGAACCCGGTGCGGGGGCAACGCCCGCGGACGGGCGAGCCGCCGCTCGGCGCGGGGCGGACCGCTGCATCGCGCCGACAGTCCGTCAGGCGCGGCCTGTCGTGGGCCCGTCGTGGGCGGCTCGTCGGTCCACCGAGTGCGGGCGGTGGACCGACCGTGCCGGGCCGACCGATCCCGGCAGTCACCGTGCGGGGTCCGCCCGTGTGTGGGCCGCCCGTGCATGGCAGCCGGGGTGGGGCAGCCGAGGGCGGGCCGGGTCAGCCCACCACGCCGGCGGCGAACGAGCCGTCGCAGACCGGGCGGGCGAAGGAACGGGCCCGCTGGACGTCCCCCTGGTACTTGCGGACGGCGGCCCGGCCGAGCTCGGCGGACAGCGTGCTGCAGTACGGCGTCAGCGAGGGCTTCTCCCGCATGGTGCGCTCCAGCAGGTCGAGCGCGGTGCCCGGGTTGTGGGTGCGCAGCTCCTCCATCAGGTCGGCGCGCAGGGCGTCCTGCGGGGCCAGGCCCTGGGTGTTGGGGGAGACGGCGGCACGCCCGATGGTGCCGTCCCCACTGGAGGCCGCGACCACCTGCTGGTCGAGCCCGGTCGGGGGTGCCCACGGGACGCGGGTGACGGCGAGCGTGCCGGTGGTCACCAGGACCACCGGCAGGGTCAGGGCGACGGTCTGGCCGATGCGGCGAACGAGCTGTTTCACGCACAGGAGCGTAGCGGTGGGCGACCGGGCCGACGCACTCCGTTACACCATTGAGTGACACGTGTCCTGCGGACTTCGACCGATGTGTTGACGTATCGGGCTCCGACCGGCGCGAACGGGTGAGCCCCGGCCGGATCGCGGGGTGCGATCCGGCCGGGGCCCGGGAGTCTCCGTGGCGCGCTTGCCGCTGGTGTCAGTTGCTACTGTCAGCTACTGCTGTCAGTTGCTGAGGCGGGCGCCCGAGGTGGTGGAGAAGACGTGCGGCTCGCCGCCGTTCGGGACCACGTTGATGGTCGCGCCCTTGGCGGGGATCTGGCGGCCGTGCACGCGCACGACGATGTCCTTGTCCTCGCCGGCGACCTTGGTGGTGCCGTAGACGAAGCCGTCGGCGCCGAGCTCCTCGACCACGTTCACGGTGACCGCGACGCCCTCGATGCCGCCCGCGGGGACGATCTCGAAGTGCTCCGGGCGGATGCCGACGGTCACGGTCTTGTCGCTGCCGACGCCGGCCAGGTCCTCGCGGGAGATGTTGATGACCGAGCCGCCGAACTTCACGCCGCCGTCGACCAGCGGAACCTCGATCAGGTTCATCGCGGGCGAGCCGATGAAGCCCGCCACGAACAGGTTGGCCGGGCGGTCGTACATGTTGCGCGGGGTGTCGACCTGCTGCAGCAGACCGTCCTTGAGGACCGCGACGCGGTCGCCCATGGTCATGGCCTCGGTCTGGTCGTGCGTCACGTACACGGTGGTGATGCCCAGGCGGCGCTGCAGGCCGGCGATCTGGGTGCGGGTGGAGACGCGGAGCTTGGCGTCCAGGTTCGACAGCGGCTCGTCCATCAGGAAGACCTGCGGCTGGCGGACGATCGCCCGGCCCATCGCGACACGCTGGCGCTGGCCGCCGGAGAGGGCCTTCGGCTTGCGGTCCAGGTACTCGGTGAGGTCCAGGATCTTCGCGGCCTCTTCGACCTTGGTGCGGATCTCGGCCTTGTTGACGCCCGCGATCTTGAGCGCGAAGCCCATGTTGTCCGCGACGGTCATGTGCGGGTAGAGCGCGTAGTTCTGGAACACCATGGCGATGTCCCGGTCCTTGGGCGGCAGGTGGGTGACGTCGCGGTCGCCGATCCGGATGGCGCCGCCGTTGACGTCCTCCAGGCCGGCCAGCATGCGAAGGCTGGTGGACTTGCCGCAGCCGGAGGGGCCGACCAGGACGAGGAACTCGCCGTCCTCGACGTGCAGGTCCAGCGCGTCGACGGCGGGCTTGTTGCCGCCGGGGTACAGCCGGGTCGCCTTGTCGAACGTGACAGAAGCCATGACTGAGCTCTCCTTCACCGGCAGGAACGTGCCGGACGATCCGAGTAAAGGGTTGGATTGTCGTGCCGCCCGCTCGCACCGTCGTTGTGGTCTGGACCACCGATGGAGCTGGCTCTGGCGACCGTACCCGTCCGTTCATCCGCTTGTCAGCCCCCAGCGGTGGCCGATTTCGGCATCAGTCCGATCACAACCGGGACAGATCGCCCGAAGCCGCGCCCACTCCCGATATCCAACCGCACCGCCCAGCCCCTCCCGGTACACTGCCCCATGGTGCCGCCGCGGTCCGCTGCGGACGGCTACCGTGCCTCCTTAGCTCAGTTGGCCAGAGCACCGCTCTTGTAAAGCGGGGGTCGTCGGTTCGAACCCGACAGGGGGCTCAGCACCGGGGCAGCGATAAGGGCCAGCTCATGAGGGTGATCCTCGGAGACTGGCCCTTCGTCGTTGTCCGAGCGAGCTGGTCGGTCACTCTGGCCCTGTGCTGTAGCGTGCCCCGACAAGCGGGCGCCAGGCCGGCATCTCGGCGGAGTCAGGCCTGTCCGCCTGGATACGTAGGGGCGCCCCAGCCGTCGATGTGCCAGGGTCGTTCCATGGATGACGGGACAGCGCCGACCCAGCAGGCGGAACAGCTCTGGTCAAAGGTCGACCCGCTCATCTTCGAAGGCCGAAGGATCCACGCCGTGATCCAGATCCGGGAAGCGTTCGGCGTGGGCCTCCATGCCGGGGTCGACCTGCTCAGGGAACGCTATGAGACGCTCCGCAGCGAACGCCCCGAGGACTTCAAGGTCGGACACCACGACTACTGGGACGGCTTCGGCTCCCTGTAGGACCGCCGCTGGCCGGCGCACACCCGCGCGAGCGCCGGAGGCCGATCGCCGAGAAGGGGCGACCTCCGCCTACGAGTACTGCCTCGACGGAACAGGCGGACGGCCGACGCGTGTCGATGGGTCACCGGGGAGCAGAGCGGATACCGCAACGACGACGGCAGAGGCGGGTGCCCGGAGAGGGGAGCGGGCTGAAGCCCGGTGCTGGCTGCCAGGGTGTCTGATCAGAGACGGTTCAGGCTCTCATCCGCCGGAGAGGTCTTCACCAAGGTTGCCTGGTCCACCTCGATGACCCTGGCAGCCTCGGCTGCTTCCCGGAAGGCGACGACTGCCTCGCCGTTCTCCCGCGCCCATGCGGTGAGCATCCTGATGGGCCCCTCCAGGGTTCGCCCGAGATCGGTCAGGCGGTACTCCACGCGCGGCGGCGCCTCGGCGTACGCGTGCCGCTCGACGAGCCCGTTGGTCTGGAGTCGGCGCAGCGTCTGGGTCAGTACCTTGCGTGAGATGCCACCGCTCAGCTCGACCAACTCGCCGTGGCGCAACGGGCCATCGCTCAGCGCGAAGAGCGTGACCATGGACCACTTGCTGGCGATGATCTCCATGGCCAGGAGAGCGGGGCAGTCGGCGAGGAAGGAAATCCCGGGTCGCAGGCTCATGCCCGAAGGTTACCTGGAGGTACCTATCGGCCGCCTATCGTCATCGAGGTGCGCACTCCTCTCCACTCGCATCTCGCATGATTGAGGTTTCAGCCGTGTTCGTCTCCCTTGCTGTCATCACTGTGGTCATGTCTGCGCTTCTCCTGATATCGGCCGGGGCCAAGTCCCTGCGGACGCGGCACATCACCGAGCAGATGTCCACCCTCGGAGTGCCGCAGAGCATGATGGCGTTCCTGATCGGCGCTCAGATCGCCGGCGCGGCCGGTGCGATCGTCGGCCTCTGGTGGGGACCCGCCGGAATCGCCGCCGCGATCGGCCTGACGCTCTATTTCGCCGGGGCGGTCGTCTTCCACCTGCGCGTCGGCGACCGTAAGGGCGCGTCTCCGGCGGCGGTCCTCACCCTGGCCTCCGTCGCCCTGATCGTGCTGCGCGCTGCCACTCTCTGATCCGCCGCACCGCCCGGTCGTCTCGGCGGCCGGGGCCTATGCGGTCCACCGGTCGCAGTACTCGATGTGGATCTCGCGAGCATTGCCGAGGATGCCGGCGTTGGCGTGCAGTGAGGTGCAGTAGTGGGCGTGGCCGGGGTGGGCCGGGACGTGGGCCGGGCCTCGGTCGGCGACGTCGAGGAAGTGGTGCGCGGTCTCCCGGAAGACCTTCGTGCTGCCGGTCATGAACAGCGTCTCGGCGTGGAGGTGCTGGTGGAACAGGTCGCGGTTCTCCCGGTAGTGCCGCGCCGCGTAGTCGATTGCCGCACCACCGTCCTGTTCCGCCTCGGGCAGCCGCACGGTCCGGGGACGGCCGGTGTCGAGGCGGGATCGCACCTGCTTCCAGCGCGAGGGGGCGAACTGGAGCGAGTGGTGCAGGAGTACGAGGTCGAGCCGGGAGCCGACGCCGGCCGGCGACTCCCCGGCCGGCGACTCCCCGGCCGGCGACCCCCCGACCGGTGGGCGGTTGGTGCGCATCGGCAGGTGGACCAGCGAACCCGGCGAGCGTGCGGCGAGCAGCCACAGGCCGGCGATGGTCCGGGCTGTGGACCGGTCCAGGTAGGCACCCAGGTACCGGTCGTGGTCGGCGAGCGCCGCATGGGTCAACGGCTCGGCGGGGCGGATGACCCTGAACTCATCGGCTCCCAGCCGGGCCCGGTGGACGACGACCGGCAGGTTCACGACTTCTCCCTCGGGGTGCGGCGCTCACCGTCCCGCCTGTCCGGGGTGTTTCGGCGGCCCTCGTGGATGTCTGGAGGTGGGGTGATCGAGAGGTGGCCGAGCATAGCGCCGGCCTGGTAGCGCCTCGTCCCGTCCCCCGAGCACAGGGCAGGGCCAACCCCGCACACCCCGGCGAGGCCGGGAACGACCCCGGGAAACCGTTGGCGATGAAGCGCCGGCGGCGGGATGCTGACCCGCTGTGAGTGACTTCTCCTACGCAGGCCCGGCGACCCTCCGAGGCCAGCTCCAGCGCGGCCGGGGCCTCGGGGCCCGCCGCGCGCAGATGGCCTCGGACGGCGCCGACCTCGTGTACGAGTGCGTCATCTCCGACAGCCGTTGGGATCGCTGGACCGAGAGCCGGGACTCCTACCTGGCCCGGTCGATCCATCGGATGGACCTCCCGCTGGCAGAGGTCGAAAGCCGGCTGATGGCCCATGACGGCGATGACCCGGAGGAGGTCGAACTGGCCCTGCAGGTGCTCGCGCTGCTGCCGTTCCTCGGCCGCACCGACGCCGTTCCGGTCCTGCGACGCTACGCGGTCGACGGGCGCCACTGGCCGGCGGCGCTCGACGCGCTCGGGTGGACCGGGGCGTGGAAGATCCCGGAGGTCCGGGAGGGGATCGGTGCGGAGGTCGTCGCCCGCCGCGGCGATGCCGAACTGGCCGCCGCTGTGGACGGCGACCGGGAACCGTGGAGTTCCTGGGCGCGTACCCAGCCGCGGATCCGCCGCATCCTCGACGGCTACGCCGCCCGCCCCACCCCGCCGCCCGCGCTGCCCCCCGTTCCGGACAGCTACGCCGGTCTGAGCACCGCCGACCTCGCCGCGCGTATCGGCGGGGCCGCCGGGAGACCCCGGCGGCTGGCGTTGCAGGAGATGGGCCGGCGCGGCGACCCGACGGTCCTCGATCTGGCGGAGGACGCGAGCCTGCGCAACGCGGCCGGATGGACACCGGGCATCGCCGAGGCGCTCCGCCACCTCGGGACCACCGCCGTCGGCCGGGCCCGGACGTGGGCCGGCGGCAGCGATCCGACCCTCCACCGGCTAGCGGTGGGGATCCTGGCCGAGGTCGGCGAGCGGGACGACGGGCCGTACCTCCTGCACGCACTCACGACGGCCGCCGCCGCGGGCGACTGGTGCGCGACCGAGCCGGCGGCCGGAGGCCTCGGACGGCTCCGCATGACCGGGGCCACCGACGCGCTCGTCCATGTGTGGGAGACGACCGTCCACTCCTCCGCCCGGGAGGCGGTCCACCAAGGGCTGCGCGGCTGCGCACCCGGCGTGGCGGACGGCTACTCCGTGGAAGGGCTCGACGACTGCGAACCAGGCGTTCAGCAGGCCGCGTCGGCCGTCGCGCCGGACACACCGCAGGTCCGGGCGCGCCTGCGGGAGCTCCATGACGACCCGCTCGCGCCGGAGGTCCGCGATGCGGCCGGCCGGCGCCTCACGCAGTTCGCCGGCGCCTGACCCGACTGGCGGTCCCGGCCGCCGAAGCCGCCTCCGTCTCCGGTCAGGGCCGCCGGAGGATGACGGGGTCGTTGCCGAGGTCCGCGAGCAGGGCGTCCAGCTTGGCGCGGTCGACCGAGGACATCAGGAAGACGTGCACGTAGCTGCGCCGGGTGGACTCGTCGCCCGGGACCGTCAGCACGTCCTGCGAGGACAGTGACCACTTCGCCACCAGCTCGGGGCTGGGCTTGCGGAACCGTACCGTGATGGCGCCCGGGGTGCGGGCCGGCCACAGTTCGACGTCCTTCTCCAGCTCCAGCAGGCGGAGCTGCTGCTCCAGGTAGGCGGCCAGGTCCTGGGCCCGGCGGATCCGGTCGACCTGGTCCTGGTAGGAGTGCCGGGACAGGTGGTCCCAGAGGATGAGCGGCGAGAAGCCGTTCCGTGAGCCGGCGAAGGTGGTGTCCGGGGCGCCGATGTAGTCCGGCTGGGACGGCGGGGCGATCTGGTACTTGACCTTCGTCATGTAGATGCCGCACGGCCACGGCGCGCCGGGCCACTTGTGGCCGCTCATCGCGATCGAGGAGACCATGTCGAGGTCGCCGAACTCCCTGGTGGGCAGCGTGATGCCGAAGTCGAACTCCGGGAGGCGGGTGTCGGGCTCCCACCCGAACCCGGCCGGATCGTCGGCGGCCATCCGCAGGAAGGGCGCGTACCCGGCACCGAGGGCGCCGTCCACGTGGATCCAGAAGCGCCGGCGCAGATCGACCAGCGGCTCGCCGGTCCGCGGGTCCTTGCCGTACGCCACCTCGCCCTGGATCAGCCCGTACTTCTCGAAGATCGGCAGCAGGCGCTCGCACACCCCGCGGACGTCGTCGTGCGCGCCCTTGAAGGTGCTGCCGAGGTTGAGGCTGACGAAGATCGGGTGCCCCTTGGCGGCGAAGAACTCGACCAGCACCGCCAGGGCTTCCACGTCTATCTCGCCGGTGCCGTCCCAGGAGTGGCCCGAGGGCCCGCTGTGGGAGGGCACCTCGGCCGGCCACTCGCGCGGCCCCGACGCCGCGCCCGCCGCAGCTCCGCCCGCGGCGGCGGGCAGCGGGCACTCGTCCGGGTACTGCTCCGTGCCCACCGCGTGGAAGGTCTCGACACCCAGCACGTGGACGGCCTTGGCGAACGAGTAGTGGGTGTCCTCGGAGTAGAACGCCACCGGGCGGTAGGCGTTGGGGTTGCCCGGTTCGGCCGGGGCCTTGACGTACCGCGCGGCGCCGCACGGGCCCGTCGGCGGCTGGATCAGGGCCTTGCCGCTCAGGTAGTCCCGGGCGTTCCAGAGCGCGTACATGTTGCCCTCGGTGGAACCCATGGACAGCACGTAGCCCCAGTACGACTGGGGATCGGCCGCGTCGTACGGACCGTCGGCGTGCCACAGCGCGGCGTAGTAGTCGAGCACCGCGCGCTCGACGACCTTGGTGTTGGGCTTGTAGCCGCCGCTCTGGAACGGGTCACCGAGGTTGTTGATGTTGTGGTGCATGAACCGGCCGAGGTCGAAGGCGCTGCCGCCCATCTCCTGGGTGGCCTGGTACCCGAGCAGGTAGCGGCGCTTGCCCGTCAGGTAGGCGTCCATCGTGTCGAGGGCGCGCAGGCGCTGCTCGTCGTCCAGGCCGTCGGCCGGGAGCAGGAAGTCGCACAGGGCGGGCTCCTCGGCCGGTGCCAGCGGGCCGCCGGGGGCGGGCGAGGGGGCGGACGCCTGCGCGGGCACGCCGAGGGGGGACATCCGGGCGTCCGACCGTGCGGGGGCGCCGTGGCCGTGGCCCAGGTCAAGGGTCAGGGTGTCGGTTCGGCGCATGGCAGGGCTCTCCCGGGTCGCTGGGGTCGGAGGTCCCGCGGGCTGCGTCCGGGGGGTTGGCGATGGCCGATCCGATCGGGAGCCAGAATGGAACCTGTGACTCCCCGAGGGGAAGCTATCCGCAGAAGATTCGGAATCACCTCTGGAAACCTTGCGAATCATCGGTTCGGAGCGGGACGCTGGGGAGCGTGCCGAATAATCCTCACGCCCGCCAGGCGCCCATCGACGACGTGGACCGGGCGATCCTGCGGATCCTCGCCGACAACGCCCGCACGCCGAACAACGCACTGGCCGACGCGGTGGGCATCGCCCCCTCGACCTGTCTGGCCCGGGTACGGTCGCTGCGCGAGCGCGGGGTCATCCGCGCCTTCCGTGCGGAGATCGCCCCCGCCGCGATCGGCCTGCCCCTGCAGGCGATGATCTCGGTCCGGCTCCGGGCCCACACCCGTGAGCAGAACGAGAGCTTCCGCGACACCGCCCCGGACATGCCCGGTGTCGTCGCCGTGTTCCACATGGCCGGGTCCGACGACTACCTGCTCCACGTCGCACTCGCCCACCCCGACGCGCTGCGCGACTTCGTGGTGGACCACCTCACCACCCATCCCGCGGTGGCGCAGACCCGCACCAACCTGATCTTCGAGCAGATCGCCGGCCGCCGGCAGCTGGCCCCCGGCCTGTAGCGGGCGCCGGCCCCGGGGGCGTGGGGGCGTGGGGTGTGGAGGGGCGGGGCGCCGGGGGCGGTCGTACGGTGGACCGGGGGCCCCTGAGGAGGAGGTCGCTATGCCTGGATCTGTCACGATCGGCCACGCCGAGGCACTGGTACTGCTCAGCCACCCGGACGCGGAGCGGCTGACCACGATGCTGCGGCAGATGTCGTCGATGCTGGAGGCGTCCGGTCCCAACCGGCTCACCGAGGCGCAGGTGACGGAGCTCTGCGAGGGGCGGATGGAGAACCGCGGCGAGCTCACCGAGTGGTGCCGGAACCTGTCGCAGTACCTCAACGCGCATCTCTGAACGCGCATCGTTGAGCGCGCATCGCTGAGCGTGCATCTCTGAACGCGCATCGCTGAGCGCGAAGGCGTTCGGCGGCACCGGTGCCTGTGGTGGGTTCGGCCAGGGCCGCGGTCCGATTCCGCGGCCCTGGCCTTCGGCCTGTCCGCCTCGCGGAGTGCTCCGGGCTGCGGCCGTGACCGTCGGTCCCCGGGAGTAGTTTGCGGGTATGGAGATCTCCTGGGTGGCCGTCGCGACGCCGCTGCCGACCGGACCGATGCAGCTGGCGGTGACCCCGCTCGGGGTGGCGGCGGCCTCGTACGCCGGTGAGTCGTTCGCCGGGCTGCCGATCGGGGTGCCGCGCTGCACCGACCCGCGCAAGGTCGAGGCCGTCCAGGGCCGGCTGGCGGAGTACTTCGCCGGTCGGTGCCGGGAGTTCGGGCTGCCGATCGACTGGCGGTTCGCCTCCGGGCCGCACCGGAAGGTGCTGCAGCGCCTGTTGTCCGACGTCGGCTACGGGCGGACCATCACGTACGGCGAACTCGCCTCCCGCAGCGGCGTGTTCGAGGACGTGGCGGAACCGGGGCTGGCCGCCCGGACGGTCGGCCAGATGATGGGCGCCAACCCGCTGGCGCTGCTCGTCCCGTGCCACCGGGTGGTGGCGGCGGACGGACTCGGCGGATTCGGCGGCGGACCGTCCGGGATGGAGACCAAGCGCTGGCTGCTCACGCTGGAGGGCGTCCTGCCGCCGACGCTCGACTGGAACGGGCCGACCGGGGACTGATCCTCGGCCGGCCCGATCCCGTTGTGCCGGGCGCCCGGGGTCGGTCGCCGGGGCGCCGGAGCGGCCGGGCCGTGGGGCTCAGACCAGGCCGAGGACGGGCGCCGGGGTGTGCTCCAGGACGGGTGCCGCCGCCTGGCGGGGCAGCAGGCTCTGGCGCGGCAGGACCGGCTGCACGCCGGACACCAGGGTGTAGTCCGCCCCGAGGAGTTCGAGCTCGGCCGCGTGCGAGGGTGCCTCGCCGAGGGCCAGCTGGACGGCGGCCCAGGGCAGGTTCAGCCCGCACAGCCGGAGCTGGTGCAGGCCGCCGGACGGCCGGGTGTTGACGTCCAGCACGACTGGGCGGCCGCGGTGGTGGCGGAACTGCACGTTGGACAGGTACGAGACGCCGAAGTTCTCCACCAGCCGGCGGGTGGGCTCCAGGTAGGCCGGGTCGGTGGTGAAGTAGCGGCGGCGGCCCTGCTTGGCCCGGCCGACGGCGGTCAACAGCCGGCCGTCCGGTGCGGCGAGGCAGTCGACCGAGACCTCGGGGCCTTCCAGGTACGGCATCACCAGCAGGTCGGCCGGTTCGGTGGCGGCGGCCAGCGCGGCCAGCACCTGGTCGAGCTGGATCGTGCCGTCCGGGAACCCGGCCAGCCGGCGCAGGGCGAACGGCTCGCGGGTGAGTATCCGGAAGCCTTCGCCGCCGGCGCCGGTCGCGGGCTTGAGGCAGGCGCGCCCGCCGTCCGCCTCGATCTCCTCGACCGCGGCCAGCAGCTCCTCGGCGGTGCGGACATGACGCCACATCGGGGTGGGCAGCCCCAGCGTGTCCATCGCGGCGTAGCCGTCGGTCTTGCTCTCGAAGACCGCGATGGCGGCGGCGGAGGGGCAGACCAGGGCGGTGCCGACCGCCTCGAAGTCGCGACGGCGGACCGCCACGGCGAGCTGGCCGAGGCGCGGGACGAAGACGTCGATCCGGCGTCGGGCGCAGAATTCGAGGGCGAATTCCACATAGGCCTCGGGGGTGAGGCGGTCCGGTTCGAGAGAGCCGAAGTCGGCGGCGGCCAGTACCGGTGAGTCCGGGTCCGTATGCGTGGCATGGATCTCGATCGGGCGCGGCGCGGAGCGCAGCTGATCGATGAAGAAGACGTTCTCGGAGTAGGTGCGGTTCAGCCAGACGCGTACGGGGGCACTCACGGGGATCTCCCTGGACAAGGGCACAGCAGGGGGGAGGGGAGGCAGCAGGGCGCCCGGCCGGCCGTTCGCCTCTGCCGGGCCCTTGAGGTGGCACCTTAGCGGGCGCGCAGCCCCCGGTGAACGGGGGGTCGGGGGCTGTTCCGGAGGCAGCGGGCCGAGCGCCGGCGGGACGGTGCCCGGAGGGCCCGTATCTCTCCGGGTGGAGTGTCAACTCGCTTGGGGGAAGCTTGAGTTCTGGATGTGTTACGAGCGTGTGGCGGGCGGGGGCCAAGGTTGCGCGGGTGTGAATTTCCGGCAGCCGGAGTGCGGGGGCTGCGCGGGGCGCGGCCCGCGCGCCGTCGCTCGTGCCGCGGCGAGCGGTGGCGGGGTGTGGCGAAGGCCTGTTCGGGGCATCGCGGGCGGCGGGCCGGTGTGGGCATGCGCATGGCGCAAGTGGCCGGATCCGGATTCGAGTAGGTGATCGAATGGTAATCGGCTGAATGTGCTTGTCGTCCTATTTATCCAGACCTATTGATCACTCGTATGAGTGATTGCGGACTTCCCTCTAATGGCCTCAGCATGAGTGGTGCGGCGGGATGCCGCATTGCGCGCGTGCTTCGAAAAAGGTGTGAGGGGGAGGGGCGGGCCCGGATGTCGGTCGAGAACGATATCGCCATTCCGGTACGGGGCGACGGTCCGTCCGTCGGGCGGCAGGCCACCCCCGAGGCTGGTGGAAGGAGCTGACCTGCGCCGAGCGGCGGCCCGGTGGCGACCAGCAGGAACGGCAGGCACAGGCACGGCAGCGCAGGAACGGCAGCAGGAACGGCAGAGCGAATGTGCCGGCGGGAGAGCGTCGTCCCGTCCGGAGCCATGCCGGCCCGGTCCGGGTCGGCCGTACGGCGGTGCGGTGGGGCTCCCGGCGGTGCAGCCGGAGGTCCGGTGTGCCGCCGACCCGAGTTGGGGGAGGGACCAGGATGAGTATCTTCGCGCTGGAGCGTGATCACCGGGAGGGCAACGAGGCCGCCGAGGTCCTGTCGAGGACCAAGGCAGTGGTCGACCCGGCCCTGCGGGCCGCCGTCGACACCCTGCCGGAGTCGATGCGCAGGATCGCCGGCTACCACTTCGGCTGGTGGGAACCGGACGGTGCGCCGGCGCTGGCCGCCGGCTCGGGCAAGGCCATCCGGCCCGCCCTGGTGCTGGCCGCCACCCAGGCCGTCGGCGGTCCGGCGGCGGCAGCGGTCCGGCCCGCCGCCGCGGTGGAGCTGGTGCACAACTTCACCTTGCTGCACGACGACGTGATCGACCGGGACCAGACCAGGCGTCACCGGCCGACGGCCTGGCGGGTCTTCGGGACAACCGAGGCGATCCTCGCCGGGGACGCCATGCACTCACTGGCGCTGCGGATCCTCGCCGAGGACGTGCACCCCGCCGCGCCGGGTGCCGTGCGCCGGCTCGCCGACTGCGTGGTCGAGCTGTGCGCCGGTCAGCAGGCGGACTGCGCCTTCGAGCAGCGCAGTGACGTTTCGCTGGCCGAGTGCCTGACGATGGCCGAGGCCAAGACGGGCGCCCTGCTGGGCTGCGCCTGCGCGGTCGGCGCGCTGTACGCGGGGGCCGAGCAGCCGGCCGTCGACGCGATGGACGCCTTCGGCCGGGAGATCGGGTTGGCCTTCCAGCTGATCGACGACCTGATCGGGATCTGGGGCGATCCGGCGGTGACCGGCAAACCGGTCGGCGCCGACCTCGTCGCCCGCAAGAAGTCCCTGCCGGTGGTGTTCGCTCTCGGCTCCGGTACGGAAGCGGGGGAAGAACTGGCCGCGCTCTACGCCATCGACCGGCCGCTGACCCCGGCCGAGCTGGAGCGGGCGGCGCAAGCGGTGGAGCGGGCGGGAGGCCGCAGCTGGGCGCAGGGCGAGTCCTGCGAGCGGATGGCCGCCGCGATCGGGCACCTGGCGACGGCGGTGTCGGCGCCGGCCGCGGCCGACGAGTTGCTGGCGCTGGCGGAGCTGGTCACCCGACGTTCACACTAGGTTCCGAGCGGCGCACAGGTACCTTGCCCGGCGCGGTGTGTGCGGTGCAGGGCGCGCGGGCCACGGGCGGTCCGACCGGCCGACGGACGTCGGTCCGCCGGTCGGTCGGAGCGGCCGGCCCGGACGCCGGTGTCACCTGGCCTGGTCGAGGATCTTCCGCTCCTTCTCGCGGGCGATCCCTAGCGGGAGGTCGCCCTGGGCCCAGGACTCCTCGCCCGGGCCGGTCTCCTGGAGCCAGGCCCAGGTGTCGCGGACGGTCTCGGCGAGCGGGCGGCTGTTCAGACCCGCTGCGAGGGCGCGGGAGCTGTCGGCCTGCCAGGTGCCGTGCCAGTCGGGCAGGTCGGGCGTCCAGAGCGGGAGCTCGACCCAGGGGCCGACGTCGGCGGCGAGCAGGGTGTTGTCGTCCGTCCAGACCAGCTCGGCGTCGGAGCCGGTGGCGCGGATGCAGTGGCCGAGGAAGTCGCCGTAGGTGTCACGTCCCGCGGGGCCGGTGGTGATGTAGCGGCCGGTCTCCCCGCGTTCCAGCAGGTCGAGGCCGAAGGCGGCGAAGTCCCGGGCGTCGATCAGCTGCATCGGACGATCGGGGTTACCGGGGGCAAGGACCCGGCCGCCGGCGGCGATCCGTTCCAGCCACCAGGGCAGCCGGCCGACGGGCTCGTGCGGGCCGATCAGCAGACCGCAGTTGAGCAGCAGGGACCGGGCGCCGAACTCGGTGAGCAGGGCACGTTCGCAGCCGGCCTTGAGGGGGTTGCCGGGCGGCTGGTCGGGCGGGGTGTCCGCGGGGCAGGGATGGGTCGGGGAGGATTCGTCGACCGGGGCGGCGGGCCAGTCGGAGAAGGCGTGGATCGAGGAGATGAACGTGTAGTGGTCGGCGTGGTCGCGCAGCAGCCCGGCGGCCCGGGCCACGTCGTGCGGCTGCTGGCCGGAGGTGTCCACCACCGCGTCCCAGCGGCGTCCGGCGACCAGCTTCTCGAGGTCGGCCTGGCTGGTGCGGTCGCCGTGCACGGCCTCGACACCGGGCTGGTCGGCCCGGCTGACGCCGCGGTTGAAGGTGGTGACCTCGTAGCCGCGGGCGAGCGCCTCCAGGACGTAGGCCCGACCGAGGAACTTCGAGCCGCCGAGTATGAGGATCTTCATGCGATGAGCCTCTCCGAGGAGCGGCGGCGCTACCCCTGCGTTCACTCCTGGCTGAGCGTGGACGGCGGACGGTGGACGGCGCCCGGCAGCGGTCCGGACCGAGCGGGCGCCGGGCGGGGTGAGGGTGGGGTGGCGCAGCTTCCGTTCTCCGCGGGTGGTGGGGAGGGTCGACACGCCGTTCGAGTCGATGGCCGTCGATGCCTGGTGTGTCCTGGTATGTCTAGTCCGTTGGTTCGGCCCGCCACCCAGAGGAGTGCTCGGCATGGGCAACCCGGCGCTGGTCGACCCGGACACCGTGCGCAGGACCGCGGCCGAAGCCTGGATCTGGGGCTTCCCGCTCATCGAGAACTACCGGACGCTGTATCCCCGGGCGGTCGACGACGCGGACCCGCGGTACGTCGGCGGGTTCGGCGTCTTCGGTCACCGGGCCCGGCCGATCACCCCGGCTGACCCGGACCAGGTCGCGCCGGGCGGCGACCCCGAGATGCTGTGCTCCCGGGCCTGGCTGGACCTGAGGGCCGAACCATGGGTGGTCGAGGTGGCCGGGCCGACCGGCCCTGACTTCCGCTACCGGGTGGTCTCGCTGCACGACCTGGACACCCGCTGCATCGGCTGCATCGGTCCCGCCGGACCGGGCCTTGTCGGCGGCCAAGGTCCCGCGGCCGAGGGCGCCGGCCGTCGCCTGGTGGGCGGTCCAGGGTTCACGGGCGCCGTCCCGCCCGGCTTCGGCGGGATCCTGCGGGCCGGGAGCGACCTGGTCGGTGTCGTTGCCCGGACGCACCACCTGGCGGGGCCGCAGGACCTGTCGGCGCTGCGGGAGAGCCAGGCCGGGTACCGGCTGATGCCGCTCAGCGCCTACCTGGGCGGGCGGCCGCCGAGCAGTCCGTCCGAGCCGCACTGGCCGGTCTGGCGCGAGGAGGCCCGCGAGGGCCTGGACTTCTTCTCCTACCTCGACTTCCTGCTCGGGTTCCTGCCGGTGCGCCCCGCGGAGGCCGAGCTGCGTGGAAGGCTGGCCGAACTTGGCGTCGGAGCAGGCGACTTCGAACCGGCCGCCCTCCCCGTCCAACTGCGCGAGGCGATGACGCTGGGCATCGCGGACGGCCGCGCCGAGCCGGCCCGGGCGGCGACCACCGCCCTACCCGCCGACGCCGACGCCGACGCCGACGCGGACGCGGACGTCGGCACCTCGCGAGCCGGTCGCAGCGACCCGTCGTCCCGGGTGGCCGCGGTGTTCCGCGACCCGTACGCACTGCCGCCCGGCCAGGCCTGGTGCGTGGACCTCGACGTGGACCCGGGCACGGTCGGCGGGAGCGGTCGCCCACTCGGTGCGGGCGGACACGACTTCGTTCTCCACTTCGGGCCGGGCGAGCTCCCGCCGGTCCGGTACCTCTGGTCGGTGGCCGTCCACGGGCTGCCCTCCAGGCTGCCGGTCGCCAACCCGATCGACCGGTACGCGATCGGCGACCGAACCCCCGGTCTGGTCCGGGACTCCGACGGCGGCCTGACCCTGCACCTCCGGCGGGCCCGCCCGGCCGACCCGGCAGCCGCCGCCAACTGGCTGCCCGTGCCGGACGGGCCGTTCGCAGCGGTGCTCCGGCTGTACGGCCCGGACCCAGCCGTACCGGCCGGCCACTGGAGACCCCCGCGGCTGACCGTCCGGCCCTGACCGTCCGAGCCCGGACTGCCCGGACCCGGAGTGCCCGGCCAGGACCCGTCCGGCCCGGCCGAATTCATGCCCGCGTGCGCCGCGCGCCCCGGCCTGTCGCCCTCACCCGCTCCCCACCCGACGTCCCGAAGGAGAGGGAACGCCATGTCCCAGCCGGCCCCGGGGACCCTGGCCGCCGATGCCTTCATCTACGGCTACCCGCTGGTCTCCTCCCTCGCCAAGGTCGACTCCTTCCTGACCACCGGCATGGCCTCGCTGCCCGCCACCGGGTTCAACCGGTTCGGCCACGCCGACGTGCTGGCGGGGCCCGACGCCGAGTTCGTCTCCGTCAACAACGACACCGTGTACTCGATCGCCCAGCTGGACCTCTCCGGCGGTCCGCTGGTGCTGCAGGTGCCCGACACCGACGGCGCCTACTACGTGCTGCAGTTCGTCGACGCCTGGACCAACAACTTCGCGTACCTCGGACGCCGGGCCACCGGCACCGCCGCCCAGACCTGGCTGATCACCCCGCCCGGCTGGCACGGGACCCCGCCGGACGGCGTCCGCGCGGTGGTCTCCCCGACCATGGTCGCCACCATCGTCGGCCGCAACGCCTGCGCGGGCGAGGACGACATGCCCCGCGTGCGGGCCCTCCAGCGGCAGCTGACGCTCACCCCCCTGGAACCCGGCGGCGTGTACGCGGGGCTCCCCGCCCCGGATCCCGGCGTACCGGACGAGCTGCGCTTCCTCGAGCAGTTGCGGGTCTGGATGGCGGCCTTCCCGCCGGCGGCGCCGGACGTCGAGTACCAGCGGCGGTTCGCCGCGCTTGGGATGCTGGACGAGGGACACTCGCCGTACCTCGCTGCGGCCCCCGGGTGGACCCGGGCCCTGATCGAGGGGCTGGCGGCGGGCAGAGCCAGGCTGGAGGCGGCCGGCCGCCCGCCGGGGGGCCACAACACCGGCGAGTGGACCGGGAACCTGCACCTCTTCGACTACAACCTGGACCACTTCGGCCCCGGCACCCTCGACGACCCGCGGTGGCGGATCCCCGACCGCCGGGCCGCCTACCTGACCCGGGCCGTGGCCGCCAGGATCGGACTCTGGGGCAACCATGCCTACGAGGCCGCGTACTCGTCCGTCCACCACGATGCCGAGGGCGCGCTGCTGACCGGCGCCCGCTCGTACACGCTGAGGTTCGACGCGCCGCCGCCGGTGGACGCGTTCTGGTCGGTCACCATGTACGACGCCCAGGACTACTACCTGGTCCGCAACCCGGCCGGGCGGTACTCGGTGGGGGACCGTACCCCCGGGCTGGTCCACGGCGCGGACGGCTCGCTGACCCTGACGCTGCAGCACGAGCGGCCGGCCGACCCCGACGCCGCCGCGAACTGGCTGCCCACCCCGGAGGGCGAGTTCCGGCCGATGCTCCGGATGTACCAGCCGGGCCCGGCCATCCTCGACGGCTCGTACCGGCTGCCACCCATCCGCCCCACCGACCCTGCTGACCCCACCGACCCCACCGACCCCGCTGACTCGACTGGCCCTACTGACACCGCCGACCACACCGACCACAGCGACCCGGATCGGCCCGCCGGGCCCAGCTGACCTGTCCGGCCCGTCGGACGGGCGGACGGACGGCCCGTCGGGCGGACGGGTGAACCGGCGGGCTCGGCGGCCCCGAGGCCCTGCGGCGGACCGCGGACGAACGGAGCAACGAGGTCCCATGGGCGATGCCATCGGCCAGATGCTGGCCTCCGCCGTCGGCATCGCGATCAGCCCGGTGCCGCTGATCGCCGTGATCCTGATGCTGGCGACCCCTCGTGGTCAGGTGAACGGCACGGTGTTCGCCGTGGCGTGGACGGTGGCGCTGGCGGCCCTCACCACCGTCGTGGTGCTGGCGGGCAGTGGACCGGACACCGGGGGCATCCGGCCGGCCTGGTCGTGGTGGGTCAGGCTGGCCGCCGGCGTGGTGTTCGTGCTGCTGGGTGTCCGCCAGTGGCGCGCGCGGCCGCGCCCCGGGCATGTCACCGCGCCACCCGGATGGATGCAGGCCCTCGACCGTTTCACCCCGGCGAAGTCCGCCGGGCTGGCGGCGGCGCTGGTGATCGCCAACCCCAAGAACCTGGTGCTGGTGATCGGCGGTGCCGTCGCCATCGCGACCAGCGCGTCCTCCGTCGGCGGCAAGGCGGCGGCCGTGGTGCTGATGGCGCTGGTGGGATCGCTGTGCACGCTGCTCCCGCTCGCCGTCCACCTCTTCGGCGGCACCGGGTCCGCCCAGGTGCTCGGCCAGTGGAAGGCCTGGATGTCGACGCACAACAGCGCGATCGTGACGGCGGTACTGATCATCCTCGGGGCCAAGTACATCGGTGACGCGCTCTCCGGCCTGACCGTCTGACCGTCCGACCGGCCCCGCAACCCCCTTCGCCGCACGCCCCGGTGCGGCCGCCCGTCGCAGTGTCGGCAGCGGGCCGCCGTCAGGGCCCGGGCGTCCCGCCACCCGCCTGGGACGGCCCGGCCGGGCCCGGGGTGTGCTGTCCGGGCGGCGACGGCGTGGCCGGGGGCGTCGAGGACGGCGTGGCGGGACCGGACGGGGTGGGTGTCGGTGTGGGCGTAGGGGTCGGCGTCGACGTGGGGGCCGGGGTCGCGGGGGAGGTGGGGGTGGACGACGGGCCGTCGGTGGGGGTGGCCGGGGGCGGATCCGTGGGAGCCGGACCGGTGGCCTGACCGTCTCCGCCGGGGCTCCGCGGGCCGCCCTCCAGGGTGACCACCGCCTCGGAGGGCGGCAGCGCGATCCGTGCCGTCCACGGTCCGGCCGGCACCCGTGCCTCGTCGACGGTGACCGTCACCGTGATCCGCTGGCCGGGCGCCAGGGTGCCCGAGTCGCGGCTGAGGCGCAGCCAGTCGGCGTCCAGCACGGCGTGCCAGGTGATCGCGTCGCCGCCCGAGTTGGTCAGGGTGAGGACGGTTCGGCTGCCGTACTCCCGGGCGTCCACGGTGAGCCGGCCGGTCTGCTGCTGGTCGGCGGCGTCGGACACGGCGGAGGCGTCGGTGACGGCCGACCACGGCGTCAAGGTGCCCGTCGCGGGGACCCGGGCCGGCACGGGCACCGCGACTCCCCGAACCGTGGGGAGGGACGTTTCTGCAGTCGCCACACCGGCCAACTGCAGGTCACCGGCGACCGAGCCCGGCACGGCGGGCACCACCACCGGCGGTACCGGGACCGCGGGCAGTGCCGCACCGCCGACCGGGGAGGAGCCGACCCGTACCGACGAGATCGCCGCTGTGGAGTCCGACCCGCCGCCGTCCTGCTGGGCGGCCCAGAGCGCCACCACCGGGGCGGTCAGCACGGCCGCCAGCACGCCGGTGGTCACCACCCGTTGACGCACCGCCAGCGAACGGCCGGCGGCGGGAGCCCGGTGGCGCGGGAAACCCCGGTGGTCGAAGCGCGGCTCCAGGTACTCCGCCGCCTCGCCGCCGTCCGTACCCCCGCCGCTCCCGCTTCCCCCGCCGCGCCCGCCCGTACGCGCTCCCGCTCCCGCGCCCTGCCTGGCACCGCCGCGGACCGGTGCCGTCGCCCGCCGCCCGGCTGCCGCGCCCGCCAGGAACGCGGCCCCCGCGGCCCCGTCCGGCAGCTGCGCCGCCGTGCCGCCCAGCCGTACCGGCACCGGCGCGGTCAGCAGGGGCAGGCCCGGCAGTCCGGCCAGCCCGGTACCCAGCTCCCCGGCCACCCGTTCGGCGGTACCCCGGCAGGTCGGGCAGTCCACCACGTGCTGCACCAGCTCCCGGCGCAGCGCGGGACCCAGCACCCAGCCGCGCCAGCTCTCCGCCCCGACCCCGCCGAGCCTGGCCAGCACCGGACAGCTGCCCACGCCGAGCACCAGCAGCGCCGTCCTGGTCCTGCCCACCTCGGCACCGGCCGTGGCCAGCAGGTCCGCCACGGCCGGGCCGGACCGTCCGAGCACCGCCGCCACCTCCTCGGGGGAGAGCCGGTGCCGGACCGCCAGCTCCAGGGCCTCGCGCTGCTCCGGTTCGGTGCCGGCCGCCTCGGGCCAGGCGAGTGAGGCCAGTTCCCGGCGCCGCCGGTCGGCCAGTTCGGTGCCGGGGGGCTCGGCGGGCGAGCCGGAACCGCGTTCCAGCTGCTCCAGGCAGCAGTGCCGGGCCAGCGCGTACAGCCAGGCCCGCCCGAGGCCGGGGTCGGCCAGCCGGCCGCCGTGCCGCAGCGCGAGGTCCCGGACCTCGGCGACGGCGGCGAGTGCGGCGTCGTGGTCGCACAGGACGGACAGGCAGTAGGTGAAAAGCCCGTCGACACAGCGCCCGTAGGCCCGCAGGGTGGGGGAGCTGCCGGCTGCCGGGGAACCGGCGGAGGTGGGGGAGGCAAACCTGGTGGTCACGTTCCGACGGTAGAGAGAGCGGCCGGGCCGGCCCCCGGAATCCCGGCGCTTGTACTTCTTTCGGGTAACAGGATCGCCGTGTACGGGACACCGGCCGGCCCGATCCTGACGGCTGTCGTGCCCACGCCGCACCTCGCGGCCGGCGCCCGGCCCGCCCCGGCGCCGGGACGGGCCGGGC